>NZ_JJML01000008.1 GCF_000775285.1 Neosynechococcus sphagnicola sy1
CAAAAGCGATTTGAGTTTTGGCAGTTAGTGCGGGGTATTCTAGCCCAAGATCTGATCTTCATTGATGAATTTGGGGTTGATTTAGCCCTCACCCGGTTACATGCTCGTGCCCCTAAAGGTAAAGAGCACGGGGTAAGCGCCCCAGCAAGCGAGGTAAACGAGTCTCTACAATCAGTGCAATCAGCCTCAAAACCGTTGTCACTAACGTAAGTATCGTCGGTTCAACCGATGGTTTGACCTTTGAAGCCTTCATTGCTCGCCACCTGGTTCCGAAACTTTGGAAAGGAGCTTGTGTGATTATGGATAACTACTCGATACACAACCATGACACGATCAGAAAGCTGATTGAGGACGTGGGTGCTAAGTTGATTTATTTACCTCCCTATTCTCCAGACTTTTCACCGATAGAAAATTGCTTCTCAAAGATTAAAAATATTTTGCGGACGATTGGGGCACGCAGCTATCCCGATCTCGCTAATGCCATTGAAGACGCTTTTTCTCAAGTATCTTTGGAAAACCTCAAAAATTGGTTCACTCACTGTTGCTACTACGCCTCACAAGAGTGAAAAATGCTATATATGAATGTATAACATGTGTATGCAAAGAACGATTCGTATCCAACTTCAACCCGACATCGAAACGGCTAAGGTGCTGTCTCAAACGATTGAGCAATACACCTGGTCGTTTAATGCCGTGTGCAAGCATGGATGGGAAAACGAATTGGCAAATGGCGTAGAACTGCACAAAGCAACCTACTACGACCATCGCGCTATGACTGGCTTGCCTGCTCAATTGGTCTGTGCCGCTAGAGTCAAAGCAACTGAAGCTTTGAAATCGGCTAAGAGCCTGAAAAAGAAGGGCAAGACGGTTAGTTGTCCAGCCTCGAAACGTTGCCCAATTCGGTACGATGCACGGTCTTACACGGTCTGGTTTGACCGCTCGGAATTGACGATTCTCAGCCTCAATGGACGGGTAAAACTGATCTTTGAGGTGGCTGAATACTATCGGCAATACCTGAACTGGAAAAACACCAGTGCAGACTTGCTGCAAGACCGGAAAGGACGATGGTGGTTGCACGTTGTCATGGAGATTGAAACTCCAGAAGTAATTGCAACTGATGAGGTTGTTGGCGTGGATTTGGGTATCGCTTCTCCTGCGGTTGACAGCAAGGGAAGCAAGTATGGTTCTGACCACTGGAAGGATATAGAAGATAGAACATTTGAGTTGCGTCGGAGACTGCAATCTAAAGGCACGAAGTCCGCTAAACGGCATCTGAAAAAGTTGTCGGGCAGACAGAGACGTTTCAGAAAAGACTGTGACCATGTGCTGAGTAAGCGGCTGGCTCAGTCTGTTCAGTCCGGTGCAACATTGGTTTTTGAAGACCTCACAAATATTCGTGGTAGAGCCAAGATGAGGAAGGCTCAACGTCGCAGATTGCATGGATGGAGCTTTGTTCAGCTCCAAGCATTCGTGACCTACAAAGCCGAAGCTAGAGGCGTGAATGTGGGCTTTGTTGACCCGCGTTATACCTCGCAGAAATGCAGTCAATGTGGACACATTGAGAGAGGTAATCGCCCATCTCAGGTTGAATTTCGCTGCAAGAAGTGTGGGTATGAATGCCATGCGGATTACAACGCTGCGATAAACATTCGTGAGGATTTTCTCAAGCTCAGGGCTGCGGTCAATCAGCCTATTGTGGTCTGCCCAGAAATGGGAACTTGAATCACAAGCCCCATCCGCTTGTCGGTGGGGTTGTTGACTTGTCCTGATGCGCAATGCCAATCATCAGCAAAGCCGGCCAGAACAGATAGGCGAGAATTTCTAAATTCTCACCAAAGGTGTAGATAACCAAAATCATTAACATCGCCAGCCCCGCCCGAGCCGATGGATGGGTCTCAATCTTGAACATCAGATCGACGCCGCTACAACTGATGGGTAGCGCTAGCCCCAAAAGTCCGACTACCCCTTTGACAAACAACAGTCCATACCAAGTGTGGTGGGAACCAATGGGCATAAATTCAACGGAATGCAGCCCTGGCTCGACAACACCATGTCCCCAAATGGGGGCTTCATTCCACCAGCGATCGAGGGCAATACGTCCTAAAGCATCTCGGACTCGCGAGGAATTTTCTCGAACCGCTCTAAATCCTGCTTGAAATGATGCCAACAACTGCATCAGCGTTGGGACGATCAGGCCCAAAATAAAACTGATGAACCCCAGGCTAAACAAGACCAGGGGACGCTTCCAATGGGTCAATAGCCAGAGGAGAACCAACACCAGAGGAATACAAAGTACCGCTAATCGAGAGGCACAAATCGTACACATTAAAATTGATCCGGCAATACCGATCCATTTCCAGCGACGATTTGCTTCTTGCAGCGCCAGGAAGAAATAGACATTTCCCATCAGACCCAACGCTGGTGCCCAGGGGGTAAATAAACGCCATCGCGGCAATCCATTCTCCGGATCAATTTCGTACAAACGGAATTCAAAAAAATCGGGTCCTGGCCCCCCGACAAACTTTAATGGCGACACATAGACCGTTTCAGGTAAGTGAAGGGCATAGGCCAAGATAAATAGGGGCAACAGCAGCAGGGTATGAAGGCTGACAATACAGGCTGCCCGATAAAGTAATGCCGGTCTGATATTTAAACACCCAGCTAATGGCATTAGTGCCAGGAGTGCCCAGCCTTTTGCCCAACCAATGGAAGATTTAATCAAGAGGCTGAGCTCGAGATTAAAGTCCAGGTGCCCCATAATCAGAGCAATTTCCATGGTCATCATGCCCCCAATCCAAACCCAAATGACCCAGGGGACTCGAATAGTTTGCTCGAATGGAGTGGTTGGCGTTTGATTCCACCACTTTTTGATCAGGTAGAGCAATAAAATCCATCCCAGAAGAGAACCGACGAGATATAAACCCCCAAGCAGATAGAAACCATAGGTACCGAGAAGGCTATACCAGACCATTCGCTCAGGAAAGTTCTCAGGTTTCACCGCCTGTAATGCCTCATCAAGGTTTCAGCAGCTGAAAGGATTGTATTGACATCTGGGGAGGGGGAGGTGGGAGAGCCTTACCCAGGATCTCGTTCTGGCTCACCAGCAAGGGTTGAGAGATCGGTGGCAAGGTTGACAGATGACGCCGACGCCACCATAGCGACACCAACCCTCCTGTCACCAGCACTGAGGAGAAGCCAGCCCCCACGAGGACGAATAAGGTTTTAGGCGAAGCAGGTTCGGTGGGTAAGCTGGGAACTGCCAACAACTGTACCAAGGGGTAGGCGGCAAAAATATCGGACTTGCCTAAATCGAGTTGTGCCAGGGTCGAGGCAAACACCGTCTCCGAAATTTGCACATCTCGCTTCAGATTATCCATGACAAATTCTTTTGCAGACAAGGATCTAAATTGAGCTTCCAGTTGGGCAATTTGTTGATCGAGGGAAGCCACCTGGGCAGCTAGCCCCCGCTGATCGGCTCTCAGTGTTACAAGATCCCGAAATAAACTTTCTTGAGCTGACCCTACATCTGTGGTGTTGAGTTGTAAGTCATCCAACGCTTTTTGGCTGAGAGGATAACCGAGCAGGGTGCGACTGCGCCCGAGTAATGCTTGTTGTGCAGACTGTTGCTTGGCTCGTTCTTTGACTACTTGGGGATGATTCGGCCCCCACTTTGAGAGAAGAACTGCAAGAGTGGCACTGGCTGTACTGTAATCTTTCAAACTTAACTGGAAACGCTCGTCTGACTTAAGAATAAAGGCAGCAGCGGCCTGTTGGGGGGTCAGTCCTAAGGTGGTTGAGAGTTGTCTCAGGCGATCTTCTGTTTGTTGCTTCTGGGCAACGAGTTCTACTCGGAGCCTCCGCAGTTGTTCAATGTTGGTAGAGAGGTTGCCGACCTGATCTGATGAACTTAAGCCAGAGCTGACTTTGAACTGAGAGAGCCGTTGTTGGGCTACTTTTAACTTCGCTTGGGCAGCATGTAATGAGGCTTGAGTTCCAAGGTCACGATCAATGACTTCTTGGACTCGCAGGGCATTCAGCCTTTGAATGAGGGCATCATAGAGGGCGTAGGACTTCTTTTGGGCTTCCGCAGGGGTGTGTCCTTTGATCTGAAACTGCATAATCGTTGTGTTATCGAGCAGTTTGATCCGAGGTTGATCAAAGGCTTCTGGTGTCATTTTCAAGGAAGCAGCGGCAGCAGCTAGCACCTCTTCACTACCGGCAATATAACGGTAGTTGGCTCGGGGGTCTGCCGCAGAATAGCTTCCAAAGGGAGAAGTGGTGGATGAGGAAGCCTGTCCAATATTGGGAAAGCTAACATTGACTCCTTGCCCCGCACCAGGGAGGATCAATGCCCATTCACTCACGTAGGACGGTCGAGCAACTCGCAAATAGATCAGAGCTAGACTCCAGATGACGGTGTTGATGACCAAACCCAATAATAAATAGTGGTTCCACCTGCGAGAAACTCTGGTGACTTGGGGAGAGGCACTTGGAAGTGTAATGGGTTCAGTCATCGTAGAATGTCCCGCAAGAGCAGAAACGGGGTGAAAATGGTATTGATGAACTCAAAGACTCCCTTCGTATTGATTAGCCTAGAATCGTAACAAGCAACCCCATCATTTGGCATCAGTAAGGGGTTATCGGCATCATTACTGGACTGTCTTAAAACCTCCTCAATTGGGCGATCGACAATGGTTGTCTTACCGGTTTGGCGGTCTGTTCTCACCAGCACGGCGTGACGATTTGCATTAGTTGTTCGGGTGCCCCCGGCACAGTTCCCAGAGATCACAGCCTGGGATAAACGGGAGCCATATACAAAACCTGTTGCATCCTTATTAATGGAGGAGTTGGAATTACTAGTAGCGGGAACGGTTAAGTTAGAAATATACACCCGCACTCCCTGAATTGTGATTTGGGAGGGACGAGCGAGTTCGGCACGAAAGCGGTTGCTTTCCGGTACGATGACTTGATCCCCCGCAATCAGGGGAATGTCTTCGACGGGTGTTCCGGTAAAAATTCCTGACAGATCTACTTGCTGTTCCTGCCCGTTCCGGATGAGTCGGATGGCATGAATATCGGCGGTGGGGGTGATCCCTCCGGCAATGCGGATGGCCGCCGTTAAAAAACGCTCCGGGGGATAATCTCCTGTGACTTGATTCGTTGACTGACGGGCTGCTAATGCTTCAGGACTGGGGTCGTTAATCAAGACCCGTCCGGGGTCAAAAACGGCTCCTGCAACATTCACCTGCACCGGTGCCCAGTTGACAACTTTGACGCTCACCCGCAGAAACAAGGGCTGAAAAAATCCTCCCTGAATCAAAGTCTGGGCTAGATTTTGCTGTACCTGGGCTGGTTCCAAACCAGATGCGGGGAGAGGCGGCAGGTAAGGGATCTCGAGGTTGCCATCGAGGTTGACTGCAAAAATGCCGCTGAAATCTTCGCCCTCTGGAATTGAAACCTTGATGCGATCGCCTGGAGATAATGGCAGACTAAGGCTCAGTTGTGCTGGAATCAAGCTGAGTAAACAGCCTGTGATGCTCCCTGCAATCCATTGACAGATTGATGGAGAAAACGTTTTCAACCCTTCCCTCATGCAGTTCCTCTCAAGCCGTGACTGGGTTGTACTTCCAGCCTAATTGACGCTAGTTCAAAAGTCGAACGGAGTCAACAGTTATGGCTGCTCAGGAGGCGATCGCATCAGATTTAGCTCTTAGAGCTTGCTCAAGACATCCAGCTCTTGAATTTGCTGGTTGATTGTAGTGAGCAACTGGGTAAGGGTGGACATCATATTGGCTTGTGCAGGCTCTGGAATTTGATCGGTAAGAATGTGCTTATGAATTTGATTCAGCTTGCGCTGTAACTGTTCGGTCAGGCTCAATGCCTCGCGGCTGAGGTTTGTCAGTTGCTGCTGTTGATGAAATTGCAGCGCCACTCCTCGCAGCACCTGAAGATTGGCCTCTTCACCATAGGCTCCTGGTTTGACTTGTAACCGCAGTACCAAACGTGTCTGCTGATAAAAACGCTCAATCTCAACCACCACTGGCTTCTGCACAGGTTGTAAAGGCAGGTTATGCAGTCGTTTCAGTTCCGTGATCGCTCCCTGATAGATGGTGGGATCTACAGGTTCCATAACAGACTGTAAGACACCATCCTGGCTCCAGAGGATGCGTCCATGGAATTGTTGGAGTTCAAAAAATATCCGACCAATGCCCCCTGATGCGGCTCTAGCTAATAGCTCCTGCATGAGGTTATAGGGCGGCAACATAGCCAACAGCCTCATGGGACTGGAAATATGTACCGCGTTAATTTCCAGCGTCAGGGGTGGAGAGGACTCCCCTTGAGGCTCGGCCTTGGCAGGGAGGGGGGGAGGGGGGGCTTTGGCAGCTGGTGACAATTTAGTGGCTGGCGGTTTAGTAGCCGATGGTGCAACTGGAGGAGGCACCTGGGCTGGGGGTGTTTTGGCCTGGGGAGGTTTAGGAAAGGCAATATGAACCGTATCGTAGAGGGGACTGGAGCTAGGTTCTTCCTCTGGCACTGGGGGGGTGCCAATTGCATTATCCTCTTGGGCGGAGTTCTCCAGAATCAGGGTTGACTGGCTGCTAGCATCGCGGCGAAAGCGGTCGGTTGGAGGGGCTTTAGGCGGAGTAGGGGGTGGCGGAGCAGTAGGGACTGGGGGAACAGCCGATGCAGGTTTCTTGCTGAGAGCACTAGGGGGATGAGCATCTGGATGTTGCTTCCCTGAATGGGTGAGATAGGCTGAGAGCAATGTACTGTGGGTTTGCAGTGAAATCTGCCTGGGTACGAGGGAACATCGCAAGTAAGCCAAAATCTGCCGGACGTAGGCCAGTGCTTCCGCATCGTTGGGATTGACCATGCCTAAATTAATGCGACTGCCTTCAACCGAAAGCGGCACCACTTGGTGATAAAGACATCCCTCAAAGGGCAAGATTCGGTCAATCAATTGAAAGACCTGATCAGCGCTGATTCGCCTTGAATCCGATGCTTTTGAATTTGGTGATTTTGCCGCCTCACCTGCTCCGTGAATTCCAGGTTGACCGTACTCACCTGACCCACTGCCCATAAAATAACTCCGTGTGCGATCGCTCTGATGCACGTATTGGTGAATAAAACTTCAGTACAGTAGCGGAACTGACTCCACAAAAACACTGGCACCCTTGATAGGGTAACAGCGCCAACTACGAGAATGAATTCATAAAACGAATATCAGCCTTAGCGTCAAAGCTATATATTCAGAAAGTTCGGTATAACTTACTAGTTTTTCAAAGGGTTATGATCACAAACGCTAACTAGCAACCCAACTGAGAAATCACTACTCCTCAAGTCGGTATAGCTTTCAATGACTAAGGCTGAATCTGCCAGTCAGAAGACATGGTAGAAGCATTTTCTTGAGCGACCACTACTTGAAGCAGAGATATACCTCAGTATGTCACCAATAATATTGTATGTCTTACTACCAGTAATTGTGGAAAGTATAGCACTTTCAGTGACTTTGTGTACCCCTTGTATCAAGTAATGTCACTGAAATTTATGTTGTCCTTACAGAAATCACAAGCTACCGCTATTGACACACCAGGGCTATAAGTTCGCGTCGAAACTAGAGCGAGGGTGCTTAACGCGACGTGGTGGGAACTGAGTCAGGGAGTGAGGGCGGGCGGCTGATCTTTAATCCTCGCTCCTTCCAGTAGTAACCACCGATCACAAATAATACAATGACTGTCGTACCAATACCCAAAGGGCTAGGTAGCCAAAAGACGGCTTCCAAATGGTGCGTGCTGCCCGGTGCTAAGACCCAGCTCAATGCTCCCGACGAGTCAACCCGTGCCGCCATAGCTCCTTTGGAATGCACCTCTCGGGCTCCCCAGGGGGTTTGCAGGTGAAATTCCAAGGCCACAAGGGCACTGGGGCTGATCAAAACTTCTCCCTGGGCAGACACTACTCCCAGCGATCGCAGATCCAGGTCATAGCTGAGGTGATTCCGCACCACCCATAGGAAATTACTTTGGTGGAGGCTGAGATGGGAGGGTAAGTGGGGCAAGGTTGCCCCGACCGCTGGGGACTGAGGGGTGCTATCGGCACTCAACGGCAGGAAGAATTGATTAAACCGGGTTTCCAGTTCTGTAGGAGTGGCGAAGGGAATAGTGACAACCAGTTCTTGGGGATTGAGGTGCTGGACGCTGCCTCGGAAACTGTGTGTACGCTGCTCTAGATCCCGTAACCAGTTTTTGTGCCGTAGCCCCACTGCCCAACTGTTCCCCCAGCCGCAGATGTTGGACAATAGCCCCTTGGTTGGGGTGATCAAACTTAATCCCCACATCATACTGTACACATCCAGACAGCAACAGAGAAGCCAGCAGGATCATCCACAAGAGTCGCCAGCGGACGACCAACTGGGTGAACTGGCTGGCGATGGTGGCGATGGCCGTGAACCCGGACGCACGGGGGGATGTTGGGTGACGCAGGGGGGATGCAGGTCTCACAATTGCCTCTGAAGAAGTTTGGGGCAGGTTTGCTGATATGGCCGAGTCAGATCAAGGCACAATAGTAAAAATCTTAAAACTGGATCTTGGAATTAACACTCGTCGGTAGGCACGGTGTTACAAACCTAAATCAACGGCAATACGATGGGCGCAGGCGAAGCCAGAAAATGCCACTGCGTTTAAGCCTTGTCCTGGGAAGGTACTGTCCCCAACACAATAGAGACCGGGAATTGCGGTGCGGTTGAAGGGCATTCTCAGTAATCCCGGTAATTTTCGCTGGGGAATGGGGCCGTAGGTGCCATCAACTCGTCCTAAAAAACGACGGTGGGTGCGGGGGGTTCCCACTTCCTGATAGTCCAAGAGGGCGGCCAAGTTGGGCACAATCTTTTGCAGACGTTCAACGATGCGGGCAGCTGTCTCTTCTTTTTTCTGCTCGTAGGCTCGGGGAGATAACCCTTGCCAATCCGCCAGCCAACTGGGGGTAAAGGCATGAATAATATGGTGATCGGGGGGAGCTAAATCTGGGTCTAGCAAGGTGGGAATGGAAACAAACAAAGTTGCTTCTGGGTCTTCCATCCGTGCCCAATCCTCCAGCAGGATGTGGTGACACTCGGTTTCGGGGGGAACTGCCGTTGCCTTAACCCCTAAGTGCAAACTCAAGAAGCTGGGAGATTTCTGATAGCGTTGTTGCCATTGCTGTTCTGCACGCGGCAGTGGTTTTGAGGGCAGCAATTTTTCAAAGGTATCCCAGCGGGTGGCGTTGGAGATCACCCGGCGGGCACGATAGGTTTTGCCGGAAGCCACTTGGACGCCCACCGCCCGTCCATCCTCCAGTAAAATCTCGGTGACTCGGGCTTGATACTCAATGTGGCCTCCGGCTTTTTCTAGGCCTTCCACCAGCTTTTGAGCAATTTGACCCACTCCCCCCCTTGGGATAGTTAATACCCCCATAGTGGCGATCGCTGAACACCATGCCTGCATTAATCATGGGTGTTCGATCCGCAGGCACCACCGACCAGCAGTAGCACTCCATGTCAATAAACTTCAGCAACACGGGGTTATGGATATAGCGACGGGCAATCTCACCCACATTTTGGGGTAAGTACTTCACCAATCCCAGACAGGCCAGGGGATGCTGAAAAAAAACGCGCAGCAAATAACGGGGTTCTTCCAGGGAGAGGAGTTCCATGGCATTCAAGCAATGGAAGACCCGCCAACACTCGTCATAGAACTGACGAATTCCCTGTCGCTCCTCAGGGAAATACTGATCCAACTCTTGTAAAAAATTCTCATAATTACGATGGACTTTTAAGTCCAATCTATCCGGCAGATGGTAATGAATTTGTACCGGGTCGGGAATCGTCTCCAGGCTGACGTTGACCGCCTGCAAGGCTCGGGTCAGGAGATTGGTCGTGCCCTCCGTGCCAAAACCAAAAATCATGGAAGCACCGACATCAAAGCGGTAGTGTGCCAGTTCACCAGATAGGGGGTCGGGCACTTGACGCTCGAAATAGCCTCCACTGCCCCCAGGAATCAAATATCGTTCTAGGACTAATACCCGCCCACCTTTGGCGGCTAATTGAGTTGCCGTCACCAGACCGCCAATCCCTGAACCAATCACGATGGCATCATAGACCGTTGCAGCGGGAGGAGAGATCGGGGGATTCAGAGAAGCAGCAGCCATAGAAACATTCACAAGGATCTGAGCATTCTTAGCCTTCTCAGTGTATCTGAGCAGCTGTGGGAAAGCGCACGATTTTGACCTTGAACCCATTCTCCTTGGCAGCACAGGAGCATAAACTGCAACCACTCCCACACAGGATGCCTGATAATTTCTGTGATAGCCAATTTAGACATATCCCACCACTGCTGTGCTTGACCTCAAACAATTACGGGAGCATCCAGATGTCGTCCAGAAACGCCTCAACTGTCGGGGGGATTACCCGATCCAACCGCTGCTAGACCTTGATCGCCAACAGCGAGACTTAGAAAAAGAACGTACCCAGCTGCAAGCCCGTGGCAATGAGATAGGTAAACGGGTGGCCCAGGAAATAAAAGCAGGGGCTGACCCCCAGGGAGCCGAAGTTCAAGCCCTGAAAGATGCTGGCAACCAGATCAAAGCGCAGATCAGCAACCTGGAACCCCAAGAGAAGCAACTGAAGGCTCACCTTGAGACCCTGCTGTTAACCTTTCCCAATTTACCCAGTCCCTCTACCCCCCTTGGCTGCAATGAAACCGAAAATGTCGAAGTTCGGCGCTGGGGCGATGAATTCCGTCCCCCTGACCCAGGGATTTTGCCCCACTGGGAAATCGGAGAACAACTGGGAATTTTAAACTTTGAGCGCTCGGTGAAAGTTGCCCAGAGTCGCTTTGTCACCCTGGTCGGTAAGGGAGCAGCGCTAGAGCGGGCGTTGATCCAGTTGATGCTCGATCGCCAGGTACAGGCAGGTTACATTGAAATCATGCCCCCACTGTTGGTGAATTCGACCTCGCTCACGGCCACCGGCCAGCTGCCTAAATTTGCCGAAGAAAGCTTTCAGTGTGCCCAGGATGATTTGTGGTTAGTGCCAACGGCTGAGGTACCCGTTACCAATCTCTATCGCGATGAAATTCTGGCAGCGACCGACCTGCCGATTTACCACTGTGCCTACACTCCCTGTTTTCGCCGTGAGGCTGGCAGCTATGGCCGGGATACCCGGGGCCTGATTCGTCTGCATCAGTTTAATAAGGTGGAACTGGTGAAGTTTGTTCACCCTCAAACCTCTGAGGCTGAACATCAAACCCTGGTGCGGGATGCGGAAGCCATTTTACAAGCCCTCCAGCTCCCCTACCGGGTGATTGAACTGTGTACGGGAGATTTAGGTTTCTCAGCCGCGAAGTGCTATGACTTGGAAGTCTGGCTGCCCTCGGCTGGCACCTATCGGGAGATTTCCAGTTGCTCTAATTTTGGAGATTTTCAGGCTCGTCGCGGCAATATCCGGTTTAAAGCCTCAGGGCAAAAGGGAACTCAGTTTGTCCATACCCTGAACGGTTCTGGGTTGGCAGTGGGGCGTACCATGGCAGCAATTCTGGAAAATTACCAGCAGCCCGATGGCACCATCCAGATCCCCAAGGTCTTGCAACCCTACCTGGGACGGGAGGTTTTGTAAGCGGTAGGCAAGCAACAGATGACAATGCTAGGCTCATGGGATGGCGATGCTGTGGCATGCAGACCGAAATTATGTTGATCCCCATCACCCGCAAGAAATTTGAAGTGCTGATCCCGTTTCTGGCAACGGGTACCCAGTACCTTTATTGCTGGGGAAAGGTGGCCGACCTGCTGCGACGACTGCTGATTTCAGTGGTGGGCATTGTGGTGGCGTTGTTCTTCAGTAACGTCCTGGGCCCAGACTTTAAGTTCCTGCCGTTAAGTTTAGGGATTGTCTCCTTGTCCTACTGGTTATGGGCTCCGATTCTCGGGGCAAGTTTGCGCAATGCCAGTTACCGTAAGTATCCCTATGCAGGGTTTTGGCGGGGTGAAATCCTAGATGTTTATATTACTGAGGAGCTGATCGGCACTGAGGAAACCGTCAACAAGCGGGGTGAACTGGTGATTGTCGAAAATCGAGAACGCCGCCTCAATCTAGAAATTGGCGATCCAGCAGGGTTCTCCACCCGGCTTCAGGTACCGGTGCGACGGGGACATCAGGCGATCGCCCCTGGACAGGTGGCGGAAACTTTACTGTTATCCAACGATCCTGACCTCGGTCGCATTGCCAAAACGGCGGACATTTACCTGCCAGACTACAAGCTCTGGGTGAGTGACTACCCTTATCTGCGTCGGGATACCTTTGTCGAAGTCAGCGGTCAGTTGCGATCGCGACCGCCGCAAAAGCAGACCCGGAGGGGACGTTCTGCCAAATCCCCTCGCCGTTCTGCCGTTGAATCTGAAGGCTAGGCTTTTGGATAAACAGCCTTACCATCCTGACCATAGGCTTGCCAAGATAACTCGACTAAGCCATTGAAGATGGCACTTGCCACCACGGGACTGCCTTTACGACCCTCAATCCGAATATGGGCAACCAGGGTTTCTTGCAGCCGCGACTTGGTAGTTTCGGCATCCACAAACCCAGACGGGGGTGGCAATGACCAGGGTTGGCTTCACCTCTTCGGCTTCAATCATGTTCAGCAGGCTGAACAGGGCTGTCTGGGCTTGACCAATGACAAAAATTGCTTCTGGGTAGTGGCGAGCTAGGGTTTCAAGACCCCAGGATGCCTGGGTTTTACCTCTCTGGGGACGGGTGGCAATCTCCGTTGCACAGTAGACCGGATTCACAAAGGTCTGCTCCAGCAGAGGTAAGATCCCCGCATGCACCATCGGCACATCGACAATAATGGTGGTGCGGGCAGCCAGAGCAGCAGCACCGGATTGCAACGCTTGCTCTGAAAAGCGAATTAAGGATTTGTACTCAAAGTCAGCCGTGGCATAAACCACGCAACGGACAATTTCATACTCAGCAGGAGAAAATGTATGGTCTCCAATTTCCTGATCAATAATGGCGAGACTTTGGGCATCACTAATGTGCCATTCCATGTGGAGAAGCTCAGAGAGGGATGGTAGAGATTTTACTCTGACGCTCCATTCGCAAGGGAGTCGAGATCATCCATTGCAGCCGAGCGGTGGTTAGCACCTATCCTACTTCAGGCAAGGTAGGTCTGGGTGACCGGATCGACGGCTGTCACCCTTGAGATTTTAATCCGCTTCTGAGACTGATGGCTCCTGGATCGTCCATGGTGATTGTGGTACCCGGTGGAATCGATAGACGTGAATTGATCCTTAACCTTTGCCAAGGTCTCCCACCGCCCTACTCCGCTGGTTACTCTCCTCAGGGTCTCTCAAGCATTAACTGACTAGGAGTTATTCCTCTGGGGGCAATAGAGTGGTCTGGGGGTGGCGGGTCTGTAGCCGGGTGCGAATGGTGTTCACCACAATGTAAACAATCGGCACCACAAACAGGCTCAGGAAGGTTGAGACAAACATACCGCCGAGAATGGTTGTTCCGAGAGAAATGCGGGCATTGGCCCCTGCTCCGGTGGCGATCGCGAGGGGGAAGACCCCGACTACAAAGGAAATCGCGGTCATCAAAATCGGGCGCAGTCGTTCCTGAGAGGCTTGCAGGGCTGCCTTCACCGTTGATAATCCCTGATCCCGCATCTGGTTGGCGAACTCAACAATCAAAATCGCATTTTTACTCGCCAGCCCAATCAGCATCACCAAACCAATTTGACCGTAAACATCATTGGGCAATCCTCGGAAAAACTGAGCCCCCAAAGCTCCCAGCACTGCCAGCGGCACCGACATGATGATGATCAGGGGATCGATATAACTTTCGTATTGGGCAGCCAGTACCAGAAACACAATAATCAATCCCAGACCAAAGATCAGCGGTGCTTGCCCCCCTGACTTGACCTCCTCTAAAGATAAGCCAGTCCAGGAATAGCCCATGCCTCGGGGGAGGGTCTCTTGAGCTAGTTTTTCCACGGTCTGGATCGCCTGCCCAGAACTGATACCGGGGGCTGCCGAACCCGTCACCTGGGCGGAACGAAACAGGTTGTAGTGGTTAATAATCTGAGGCCCCGTAGTCGAAGTAACCGTGACCAGGTTGCTGAGGGGAATCATCTGATCTTGATCAGAGCGCACATAGAGTCGCTGTAAATCGGCGGGACTGGCGCGAAATTGCTGATCAGCCTGCACAATCACCCGATAGGTGCGGGCAAAGAGGTCAAAGTCATTGACATACTGAGAACCGAGATAAATTTGCAGCGTGTTAAACACATCTTGGAGGTTTACCTGAAGCGCCAGTGCTCGGTTGCGGTCGACTTCGATTAACAACTTCGGTGAGTTGATGGCAAAGGGGGTATTTACCCGCATCAAGCCAGGGATGGTGTTGGCTTTTTGAGTCAGTTCTGTGGTGGCTTCAAACAAGGTTTTCAACCCCAGATTGCCCTGATCCTGAATTTGTAAGTCAAAGCCACCCAAACTACTTCCCACCTGAATGGTGGGCGGATTCCCTGAAAACACGAGGGCCTCAGAGATCGTGGAAAAAGATCCCATGACCTGGCCAATAATGGCCTCCACGGGTTTGTCCGGTCGTTCAGACCAGGGTTTGAGGGTAGTAAAGACAATGCCCTTGTCGGGGCCATTACCGAAAAAGCTAAATCCGGCGATCGCGAAGGTGCCAGTAGTTTCTGGCAACGCCAGGAGATCCTTTTCCACCTGTTTCAGCACCTTGTTGGTGTACTCCAGGGAAACGCCTTGGGGGGACTGGACAATCGTGACAAAATATCCCTGGTCTTCATCGGGGACAAAGCCGCTGGGGACGATCGTAAACAACCAGTAGGTACAGCCCAGAGAGAGGGCAAAGAGCACCAGTACCGCCCCCTTAAACCGCACCAATGCCTGCAAAGAGCGATCGTAGCCCCGACGGCTTTGGGCAATCCCCCAGTTAATGCCGTTAAAGAACCAGTTGCGAGATTGCTGCCCTGGACGCAATAACAGGGCGGACAAGGCCGGGGTCAGGGTTAAGGCATTGAAGGTGGAGAGGCCGATGGAAAAGGCGATCGTCAAGGCGAATTGCTGGTACAGACGACCCGTGACCCCTGGGAAAAAGGCCACCGGGATAAAGACCGCCATCAGCACCAGGGAAGTAGCAACCACCGCCCCCGTCACCTCTGCCATCGACTCAATGGTGGCTTCCAGGGGATTGAGGTGCTTTTCCTCCATCAGGCGGGTGACATTTTCCACGACCACGATGGCATCATCCACCACCCCCCCCGTTGCCAAAATTAATCCAAACAGGGTGAGACTATTGACGGAAAAGTTAAAGGCTTTAATTAAGGCAAAGGTGCCGATCAACGCCACTGGAATCGTGATTGCTGGGATTAACGTTGTGCGCCAATCCTGGAGAAACAGGAAAATTACCAGCACCACGAGGGCGATCGCGGTTGCCAGGGTAATCACCACCTCACGAATGGATTCCTCCACCGCCAGCGTCGTATCAAAGGCAACCTGATACTTCATCCCAGGCGGAAACTGTTGGCTCAACTTCTCTAGGGCTTGCTTGACCTCATGGGCCACTTGCAAGGCGTTACTCCCCGTTAATTGAGACACCCCAATGCCAATGCCCTCCTGGCCGCGAAACCGCAGGGTGGTGCTGTAGTCTTGGGCACCCAGTTCAGCACGACCCACATCCCGAACTCGCACCAAGTTCCCGTCAGCAGCGGTTTTGATCACAATGTCCCCAAACTCATCGGCTCCCTTGAGGCGACTCATGGCCTGCACATTAATTTGGTAGGCTTGACCGGAGGGAGCTGGGGGCTGACCAATTTGTCCCGCACCAACCTGGAGATTTTGCTCTTCCAGAGCATCGACGACATCCTGGGGCGTTAACCCCCGACTGGATAACCGAGCTGGATCGAGCCAGAGACGCATGGCATAACGGCGTTCGCCAAACAACTGTACCTCACCGACCCCTGGTAACCGCTTAATCGGGTCTACTAAATACAGGTCGGCATAGTTACTGAGAAACAGCGGGTCAAATTGGTTGGCCTCGGAATAGAGACCGATTGCCAAGACAAAACTGCCGCCAGCGGAGGCCTTGCTCACCGACACCCCGGTTTGATTCACCTCTGCGGGGAGTTGGGACTGGACAACCGACACCCGGTTCTGTACATCTACGGCGGCTATATCCTTATCCCTTGACTGGTCAAAGGTCACCGTGATGGTGCTGGAACCATCACTGGCACTGCTGGAAGCAATATATTGCATTCCTTCGACACCATTAATTTGCCGCTCCAGGATCGACGTCACCCCCGTTTCGACCACTTCTGCACTGGCACCGGGGTAGTTCGCCGTCACGTTGACGGTGGGTGGGGTGACATCGGGGTAGTACTCAACGGGCAGCGTTGGCAGCGCCACCATGCCCACCAGAATGATCAGCAAGGAGCAAACCGTCGCAAAGACAGGGCGCTTGATGAAGAAGTTGACAAACATGGAGAGTCCTGGAGGAGAGACGGGACACGCAATGGGCTGAATGAGTCAGTGCTAAGGAGACAGGCCGCTAAGATTCTGGGGCCAGGGGTACCTGATCGGCGAGTTTCTGAATTCCGGAGATCACGAGCTTCTCTCCGGGCTGCAACCCCTGAAGCACTTGATATTGATTGCCTTCAATCGTGCCTAATTTCACGGGTTTTTGGCGGGCGACGAGCTTTTGTGAGTGGGAGGGGGAAGCCTGGGCGACAAACACAAAGTTCTGCCCCGCAATATTGGTGACGGCTGAAGTGGGGATCAGCACCCCCGGTCGTTGATTCCAAACCACTCTCACCTGCACGTACTGGTCGGCTCGTAGGCGATCGCCCGTATTGTCGTAAAGTGCTTTCACTAAGACGGTTTGGGTGTTGTTATCCACTTTGGGTGAAATAAAGAATACCCGAGCCGCCCCCGTCACCTGTTTGTTGCCATCCATTAACTGCACCAGGGTGCCGGAGCGCAGTTGCGGCGCATACTCAATCGGGATCGAGACATAAACCTCTAGGGGCTGGTTCTGGGTCACCGTAGTCAGGCGGGTAGCCGTCGTCACATAGTCGCCAATTTTGACCGGAATATCCCCCACGATCCCGGCAAAGGGAGCGGTAATGGCGTAGTAGTTCAACTGAACTTGCTGCTCCTGAACATTTGCCCGGCCTTCTTGAACCACCCGTGCCGCACTGGCAACGGCTGACTGTTGGGCCCGAATCTGCTGATCTAGGGCATCCAGATCAGACTGGGCAGCCTGGAGACGGTTGGTAAAATCATCCAAATCTTGCTTCGTCACCGCTCCATCGGCATAGAGAGTTGTGTAGCGCTGGAACTGAGATTGACTGAATTTCAAATTTGCCACCTTGGCAGAGCGCTGGGCTTGTAGCGATCTCAGGGTGTCACTGGCAGCGGTAAGGTTGGCGCTGTCGGAGGCGGCGGCGGCATTGAAACTGGCAACGGATGCTGCCTGTCGAGCTGGGTCAATTTGAATCAGGGGGGCTTGGGCGGCAACCCGATCCCCCGATCGCACCAAAATTTTGGTGACATTTCCAGACACTTGGGGCAAGAGCGTCACCGAGCGGCGGGATTGCAAGGAGGCGACATATTCGGAACTCTCCGTGATGGTTCCGGAGGCAATCGTTACAAGTTTCACTGGTACCCCAGCTCCGGGGGGAGGGCCACCACTCGGGGGGGCGACACGCTACCAGCAGCATCAAAACGGTGGAAAACAAAATCAGGGGCTTGACGCGAGAACCCTGGGTGAATTGTGTCAGATCAGCTGGCATCGGCAAGGCTCTGGCGGTTGGCTTTAAGTCAGGCAGGGAATCAGGTCAGTTTACAGTCTGGCCAATTCCAGGATCGCTTCCAGCTCTAAAATCAGGAGTACTTAAGGGATCAGCCCCCTGAGAGTAGGCAGGCTAGCAGGGATATTCTAGAAGTTCTTTGGCGATCTTGCATCACCCACTTGGATCAGTTGCCCCCATCCTTAGCTGGGACATCATCTGGTAGATTATCCTCAGTGCTCCCTGCATCAGGTAGTTTTAGTTGTCCATGATTTACTTGAAGATTTGGAAAGTGAGATTGGTGGGGTTCGATCTTTAATTAAGTGCAAAGCAGTACTCAATTTTTGGATCCATGGGGTCGGATACCTGTTTCACCGATGAGTATGCAGCGATGTATCTAGCAGGGCGGGTGCGGGCGATCGCCGATATTGAAGTCGAACTGATCCAGGAATGCCATCGCCAGTTTTAGACAATTGACCCAGATGTGCAGCCATGTCTCCAGTTCATTGGGTTCAGACCCCTAGGGCTTTAGCCCCTGACCTTCGGAACGCCAGTGCTAGCAGCGGAAACAGAGAACCGCCATAGTTGGTCAAACTCAGAACAGCATGTCACAATGACAGCGGATTCGCGACCGGACTTCCCCATGACGGAGTTAGCCCAGGAGATCACGGCTGAAGTTCAACGCTTACAAGCCCGGATAGCATCCCTGTTGATCTATCAAGCCGTCCTCAGTGGGGAGGTGGGAACTGCTTTCCAACAGCTATTGCAGGCGTTGAGTCAGCCGACAAAGGATGGCATCAACTGCTTACACGCCTATGGGCAATGGTTCTATGCCTTGGCTCAACGGGGTCAAAGTTGGCAGGAGTATCTGCTCCAGACCCTGCTCAAAACGGAGAACCCCTTCAGCCTCATGGCTCAGCAAGTTGAGTTCGCTCACCTCCCCCAACCTTTGGTTGCGGCTGTCCGCCATGATCTCCAACAGTTGCAACAACTCTATGTTTGTTCTGGAGATCAATTGAGCCTGTGGGTGCAAGCCCTCAGCGGTGGGGCGATGGCCAGAGGCCGGTCTTTGACCATCGCCCCCGTCGTTTGGCCGTCGCAGTCATCCTTAACAGCCGCACCGTTCCAGAATCTGGAGGATTGGGCTGCAGGAACGGCGGCTCTAGCTGCTTACTACCGCCAGCAGGGGACTGGATTGGTGGCTGACTATCGGGCATTGCGCTGGCACGGGGGGTCAACTGGTGGGCATTGCCCATGCCGATGGGAGTTCTCTGGACGAACTGGTTGGCTATGAAGCGCAGCAGCAGGCACTGCTGAAGAATACCGAATTTTTGCTAGCAGGTTATCCGGCCTTGCACGTTCTCCTCTATGGCAGTCGGGGATCTGGAAAATCATCCCTGATTAAGGGACTGCTGAATCATTACCGCGATCGCCCCCTACGGTTGATTGAAGTGGCGAAGTCTGATCTTCAAGACCTGAGTGCCATCGCCAATCGGGTACGGGATCTACCCCAGAAGTTTATTTTATTTGTGGATGACCTCTCCTTTGAAGCCGATGAAGCGGCCTATAAAGCTCTTAAAGTTGTCCTGGAGGGGAGTCTGACGGCACGGCCCCAGAATCTGGTGGTCTATGCCACCTCTAACCGCCGCCACTTGATTCGAGAGTTTTTGGGCGATCGCCCCCGACCCCAAGAAGGCGAAGAAGTCCATGCTTGGGATACGGTACAGGAGAAGCTCTCCCTGAGCGATCGCTTTGGCCTCACCCTGACCTTTATCCCGGCGGATCAGACCACCTACCTGAGGATGGTGCAGCACTTGGCAGCCCAAGCCGAGATTCCTCTGAGTTCCCCAGAACTGACCGATCGCGCCCTGCAATGGGCAACCCGGCACAATGGCCGCTCAGGGCGGACGGCACGGCAATTTATTGACTTTCTGCGGGCAGATCTAGCAATTTATGGAAATTCTCTCGGTCAGTCTCAGGCACTTTAAGTCCCACCGCGATCGCCAGTTTGAATTTCAACCCGGCACCAATGCCATTTGTGGCGAAAATGGTGCTGGAAAAACCAGCATTCTGGAGGCGATCGCCTGGGTGTTGTTTAACTACACGGGGGCGTATCGCAAGGAAGACCTGATCTACAACGGGGCTAAAAGTGCTCAGGTGACCGTGCGGCTGATTGCCAGTGATGACCGCACCTATGAAGTCAGCCGTTGTACCCGTGCGGGTTATACCATTTATGATCCCCAGGTACAGGCAAAGCTGGAGTATGCCCGAATTGATGACGAGGTGATGCCCTGGCTACGACAGCAGTTAGGGGTGGCTCCCGGCACCGATCTGGCGAAACTGTTTGCCAACACCATTGGCATTCCCCAAGGCACCTTGACCGCTGATTTTCTCAAGGCGGCGGAAGAACGCCGCCGGATTTTTTGATGTGATCTTGAAGGTGGAAGAATATCGTCAAGTTGCCAAGGACTCCCTGCAACTGGAAAAATTTGCCGAAACCCAGGTGCGGGATCTGAAGGCAGAGATGGGTCGCTATCAGCGGGATTTACTGGCGTTGCCGGATCTGCAACAGCGCCATCAAACCCAGGCAGCGGCGATCGCCCAGGACACTGCCCAGCTGCAACAGCTTCAGACCCAACTGGTGCAGTTACAAACCCAAAAAGACCAACTGACGGTACAGCAGCAACAGATCCGAGGGCTGGAAACCCAGTTACAGACCCTCCAGGCTCAAATCAATGCCCAACATCAGCATCAACAATTACTGGAGCAGGCCGTCCAGCGATCGCAACAAGCGGTGCAAATCTGTGCTGCCCAAGGCGACAGCTACACCCAATTTCTCCAAGCAGAGACGACGAGCCAACACCTAGAGCAACAGCGCCAAGAGCAACAACGGTTGCTGCAACAACGCCACGAGCAGCAGCAACGCCTAAGCGCCCAGCAACAGGAACTGACACGAGTGACGGTGCAACTAGAGGCGTTCTCGGCAGCTCAAGAGCAGATTGCCCAATTACAACCTCTGATACAGCAGCAAGCAGAACTGGAACAGCAACAACTGGCTCTAGAGGAACAATTACAATCCTTACTACCCTTGAAGCAGGAGCAGCAAACGCTCCTGCAAACCATCCCTCGGCTGCAAACCAATCTGGCGGCGATCGCCCCGGAAATTAGCCGTATTCAAGCCCTTGAAGCCGTCCTACGAGCAATTCCCGATCAAGAACACCAGCGGGATCGGCTGCAAGCCCAGATCAGCCGTCTTCAGGCTGCCCAAGCCGTTGAGGCAGACTTACAACAAATGCTGGCTCAGTCCACTCCAGACTGCGATCACCATCAAGAACAGGTGGCTGTAGCCCTAGAAACCCTGGAACAGCTGCGGCAATCCCTCCCTTTAGGCGTCACTGATGCTATTCCCCGCCTCCAGGCGTTGCTCCAGTCTGGGGTAACCTTACATCGTCAGGTACTGGCCCGTTTGCAAACCCTGCTGTCGGATCTGGGGCAACAAACCGATCCCCTGCACCTCGATCGCCAGTTGCAAGATCTTCAGCAACAGCTTGAGATCACTTATCAACAGCGGGTTGAATTTCAGACCTTAGCCCTGAAAGTTTCCCAACAATCCCAGTGGCAACTAGAACTGGAGACCCAGCAAGCCCGGTTGCAGGCCATTGCCAGGGAACTGGAGCCAGAACCCCTTTGGCAGCAACAGCGATCACACTTGCTCACCGCCCTAGCAGACTTGGACAATCCCCGCAGTCGCGGGCAAATCCTCACCACCCAACTGCAACAGCAGCCCCAGCTTCAAAGCACCCACGTGCAGTTGACCCAAACCCAGCGCCATCTAGAGCAGACCCTCACGGAGCTAGCAATCCAGTTGGCAACCTTTGCAGGCTTGGAGGCGCAATTGCAGCAGCAGCGAGAATTGCGGCAGCAACATCGGTCGGGCTATGAAGCCTATTTACAGGCGCAGCCAGAAGCAAATCAACTCCCAGAACGGCAGTCTGACTTGGCGGCAGCGATTCAAACCCTCCAAACACTGACCCAGGATCGCGATCAGCTTCAAACCGACTGTGAGCGTCAATTGCAGCAGTATGATCCTCAGCAAGCTCACACGGTAGAAACCACCTATAACCAGACCCGCGATCAGGTGCAACACCTCGGAGGAGGATTACCCGAAAAGCAGAAACTCTTAGCGGAATTAGCCTCCCAACTAGCCCATCTACATACCCTGGCTCAGACCTGCGATCGCACCCAGGCACAACTCCAGGAAGCCGAAACCATTGCCCAGTTCATTCAATTTGCTCGCAAAGCCTATAAAGAAGCCGGGCCTCGGATGACAGAACGCTATGTGCGTCAGATCTCTTGGGAAGCTGATAAATTGTTTCGCGAGTTACTGAATCGCCCCAATGTCTCCCTGGAATGGACGGGGGATTATGAAATTTTGGTGCGAGAAGCCGCCCACACCCGCCGGTTTATTAACCTGTCTGGGGGGGAACAGATGTGTGCAGCTCTGGCGGTGCGCTTGGCCTTACTGAAGGTGCTCGCCAATATTGATATTGCCTTCTTTGATGAACCTACCACCAATATGGATCGGGTGCGGCGCGAACAATTAGCCGCTGCGATCGCTCAGATTCGCAACTTTCGGCAGTTATTTGTCATCAGTCATGATGACACCTTTGAACAAGTGACTGAAAACATCATCCTCGTTGAGCGAGAGGTATAGCAATCAGGCGGCAATGCTCCGAGCTTGGAAACCGCCAACCTCCCTTAACGCCACAACTTATTTTCCAGATCCCGAACCTGGCGCTCTAGACGGTCAATCCGGCCCCGCAGCTCATCCATTTCTGCCTGTCGGGGTACCCCTAATTCTTGCAAGACATCCCGTAATTGCCGTTGGACTTGGAATTCCAAATTCCCAGATTCAGTCTTGAGTTGCTGCATCAAATCATCGACAAAAGCTTTAGCCTGCTCAGGGTTGAGTTTTCCTTCCCGAACCCACTCGTCGCTAACTGCCCGCAATTTATCGGCAACGAGGGAGGTGGTGCCAATGCCAATCATGAGTAGCTGCTTGAGTAGATTATTATTATCCATGCTGGCTCCTGTCCTTTATACCGGAATGATTTGCTTCCCCATTTCGTTGTCGTGGAAGCTCTTGGCTTTTTCTCAGCTTTGTATCGTTTCTGATGCCAAGCCTTGACTCTATTCTGACAAATATCCCAGGTTGCTCTCTGAATCCTGCCACCTCCTTCGCGATCGCCGAGAATGAACGGTTATGACTCTCCCCCCACCCCATCCATCTCCCGAAGTGATCATCATTGCCGCCCTGGCTGTGGGTAACCGGGTCATCGGCAGCCAGGGTAAAGTCCCCTGGTGTCTACCCGAGGACTCCCAGAGATTTCAACAACTCACCCTCGGGCACACCGTGATTATGGGACGCCACACCTGGGAATTGGATCTTGAAAGGTGTCCCCTGCCCCAGCGTCGTAATATTGTGGTCTCCACCTCCTTAACGCCAGAAACCTTGTCCCCGTCCTGTACATCGGTGGGGACGGAGCTACAGTTGGCTGCTTCCCTAGATGAGGCGTTACAACTGGCAAAGGATGCAGACAAGATCTTCATTGTTGGAGGCGCAGCCCTCTACACCGCAGCGCTACCGGTTGCCGATACCCTAGATCTAACCTTGGTAGAAGGAACCCACCGTGGGGATACCTTTTTCCCCGACTATGAAGCGTTGTTGGGCAAAGAATTTACCTTGGTCAACCAAGTAAGTTGCTCGGGCTACCGCTTTGAGACCTATCGCCGCCACTGGCCCCCCAATGGGTTGCCATCCAGTTAAGTAGTAACTGATTCACCTGTTCTGGAGATTCATCGTGGGGACAGTGTCCGACCGTTGCCAGTTCCACGAGTTGAAGTTGGGCGTTATAACGGCAAAAGAGGGGTGCCAGGGTGGAGGGTACCAGTCGATCCTGCTGTCCCCAAATCAGCAATAAGGGCATCTGTAACCGAGGTAAGCGCACCGTAGCCGCCGCCGCTGGATCTGAGGAACGAGATTGGGTCATGGCTGCTAGAGCACGGGCAGCTCCCCGATCATAGGCAGGAGCCGAGAGAATCTCAACCAGTTCATCCGTGACAGCTTCGGGGTTGGTGTAGGCTTGTTTGGCCCAAAAGCCGATGATCGCAGGTTGGCGAATCCAGCCAAAGAAGGGGTTGAAAATGGGGGGTAGGGTCAGCAAGCTACCCAAAAGATGGAGAACAGGGCGCAGGACATAATTCACCGGGGCGATCGCCCGTTGACACCACTGGGGCCACGTTGATGTCAGCACCGATGCATCGGGGAGATTCAGCATGGCCACCCCAGCAACTATTTCCGGATGGGTAGCGGCCACCTCTAAACAGACGAGGGAGCCTAGAGAGTTACCCACCAGAACCACGGGTTGGCGAATAAACGTCTGCCAAAAGTCATAAACTTGCTCCCCCCAGAGTGCGACCTGGTACGCAGTCTGAACCTTCTCAGATCCGCCAAAACCTAGAAGATCTAAGGCATAAACTAGATGATGCTGCCCCAAAACCGGCAGGTTATGCCGCCAGTGTCCCAGGGAAGCTCCAAAACCATGCACCAGGATGATAGGCGGGGCAGATGCACTCGGTTGCGGCGAACGGATGTAGGTGTAACGAGTTTGCCAACCTCGCCAAATCCAGTCTCGCTGATGACCGACCCGCTGTTGCCAGGGGGGGCGGGCTAGTCACACCTAGCTCCATTGACGGTGTACTCAAGGGTTCATGAGGGGGATTGCGATCGCCCCCATCCTAGCAATCAAAGGTGGATCTGTTTCAGATGAGTCCGAGGGTGAAAGGTGCGATTCGCCTGGATGGTTTCGTAGGCTACTCGTTCAACAGAACTTAATTCCTTGGGAGCCAGAATCACAATCCGTACCAGTTGATCTCCCCGTCCATCTTTGGGACGCGGCCAGCCCTTCCCGCGTAACCGCAGAGATTGACCCGAACGAATTCCGGCTGGAACCTGCATTTTCACTATGCCATCTGGCGTTGGGATCTCCACTTGCGCGCCCAAGACGGCTTCGTCAGGGGTAATGGGGACTTCACAAACCAGGGTGTCAGCCTCAAATTGGAAAAAGGCATGGGGCTGAATCTGCACCATCAGGTATAAATCTCCGCGTTGATGAGTGTATGGATCTGATGCGCCCTTGCCACGCACTCGAATTCGACTTCCCGGTTTGGCTCCGGGGGGAATGCGAACTTCAATACTCTCATTACCCAAATCTAGGCGCTTTTGCACCCCATGAAAGGCTTCCGCGAGGCTAAGGGCCAGGGAGGCTTCCCGATCCAGCACCGAGATGCCCATGCGATCTTCATACCCAGAGAAGCCCCCAAACCCTGAACCCGTAGGCTGCGGAGTGCGGTAGGCGTGACTCCGTTGACCAGGGCTGGGGCCGGGACTTCCAAAGCGCCCTAATAACTGATTGATGAACTCGTCGAAGTTGGCATACTGACCAAACTCCAGATTCTCAAAATCCACCCCCGCTCCTGGCTGGGACGACCAAGGGGTTCCCCCCTGATCCGCTTGCTTCCAGTAGCGCCCAAATTGATCGTACTTTTGTCGCTTTTCTGGATCGGAAAGGACTTCGTAGGCTTCATTAACTGTTTTAAATTGGGTCTCAGCTTCCTGATCTCCCGGATTCATATCAGGATGATACTTGCGTGCCAGCCGCCGATACGCTTGTTTGATTTCATCCATATGGGCGGTCTTACCGACACCCAAAATGGCATAGTAATCCTTGAAGTCAGTTGCAGCCATTGTGCGTCGATTCGTTCCTTAACTCTATAAAAAGTTTAAATAAAGATTCTGGGAAAAATCATTCAGAGCAAGAACTTTGTCAATAAACTATCCTACCCTGAACTTTCTCCCTTGAGCCGCCGCAGCCTCAAGGCGATATATAGTAGCGCTGGTCAGACAGATTAGAACCCGAATCAGACTGTCTGACCCCGATTCTGGGAAACTGCCTGACACGCCATTGCCACAAAAAAGTTTGTGGCAATGGCTATATCTCCTCTATGAGCGGCTGTTAGTCTAGCCTCACAGCCAGTTGATCGGTGCTAAGACACCGCTACTTTCACCACTTTGTTTCGATCTTCCTCTGCTTTCGGCAGGGTCAGTCGCAGGATGCCATCCTTGTATTCAGCTTCAACAGCAGTATTTTGCACCCGTGCTGGCAGTGGAATTACCCGTTGGAAGCGACCGTACCGGAACTCCGTGCGGAAGAGTCCGTTTTCTTCGGTCCGGCTTTCAGACTTGCGTTCGCCACTGACAGAAACCGTGTCAGCGCTGACTTGGATGTCTAGATCTTTGGTTTCCATCCCCGGTACCTCTAAGCTCAGATGAAGTGCTTCTGGCGTATCTTCAATCTCAGCGGAGGGGGCAAAGGTAATGCCATCCGTACCAGGGGCGAGGGTGTCAAATAGACGATTCATCTCCCGTTGCAGGGTTTCGACTTCACGGAAGGGTTGCCAACGAATCAGTGCCATACTCTCTGATCTCCTTGAAATCTACCGTGCCCAGTATCATGGGGAATGAGATCTGAGCACACTTTTAGGCTAACAGCGCCCTGGGATCCAGGTGGTTCGGTTCCTGCACACGTAAATGGGGGCGATTCCCGTACCCCTTGGCTCAATCCTCAACCTCTATGCTCCCTGCTAGCCTGTTTAGGGAATGGTGATGATGGGGTTGGGAATGTTTACGAGTCGGTGGGGACTGCATCCGAATGCTTGGAAATTCTGGAATTTAACTTGAAAACCGTTTACCACCTTCTGTGATGCCGAAATTTGATGACCAGATAGAAACTGTTTATGCCAGCGATCGCAACCTATGGCGAGAATGGTTGGCAGAGCATCATCTGATCTCCCCTGGCATCTGGTTAATTTATTACAAAGTCAAAAGTGGTAAACCCAGTGTTCAATACAGTGAAGCAGTTATGGAAGCCTTATGCTTTGGCTGGATTGACAGTAAGGTTAAAACATTGGATCAAGAACGATATCAGCAAATCTTTACACCTAGAAAACCTAAAAGTGTATGGTCAAAGTTAAATAAACAATATATAGAACAACTGATTGAGCAAGGTTTAATGACTGAAGCAGGCATTGAAAAAATTAACACCGCTAAACAAGATGGTTCCTGGACTGCGTTAGATGCGATTGAAGCATTAATCATGCCAACAGATTTAACGCAAGCTCTCGAAACAGATGGAACAGCTAAAAAGAATTTTGAGGCATTCAATAATTCAACCAAGAAACATATTCTTTTTTGGATTGATAGTGCCAAACGTCCAGAGACAAGGTTTAAAAGAATTGACCAAACTGTAAAATCAGCAGCTCAAAACAAAAATCCTCTGGAGCGTCGGGCTACTCTAAATTCCCTGCCTTGATCAATCCCATCAGTTTGTATTTGCGGCCATGGGTAGACATCAACTGGGCGCGATAACACTGCCATTCAGCTTGCTGCCCAGACTGAATATAGGCTGTCCGCATATAGGCTGTCCGCGCTTGACGCAACCATTCTACGGCGGTCTGATAAGCCACGGCTTTACCGCGATCCATAATATCTTCCGCTTGACGACGGACTGTTTGAATGAGCCATTCCGGTCGGTAGGGGATGGCTGCCTCTATTAGCTGATAGCCTATTTCCCTTGGCAGGGTAAGCAGAACATCCACCGCGCAGGACTAACATAGTAACGCATCTAACCTCGTAGCGATCGATACAGGGGGCAGTTTTGGTCAGTTTTGGGCGAGAGATTTGTGGTGAACTGGGTATTGCCGAAACCCGAGAGTGGCTGGTTACCAATGGCATTGGGGGCTTCGCGTCTGGAACCATTGCTGGTTTGCTCACCCGTCGCTATCACGGGTTATTAATGGCAGCCCTCACCCCTCCCTTGGGGCGGACGCTGCTACTCTCCCAACTCGATGAAACCGCCCAGTATGGGGAGCAGTGCTATCCCCTATCAACCAATCGCTGGGCAGGTGGGGGTATCAGTCCCGACGGTTATCGCCAGATCGAGCGCTTCTTCCTCGAAGGCACGATTCCTGTGTGGCACCTTGCCTGTGCCGATGCCCTGCTAGAAAAACGCATCTGGATGCAGCAGGGTGCAAACACCACCTATATTCACTACCAACTTCGCCGTGGGACTCAGCCGCTTCATCTCACCCTCAAGGCGATGGTGAACTACCGTGACTACCACGGCAGTACCCATGGAGACACCTGGCACATGGCGGTGAATCCAGTGCCTCAAGGGCAGCAGATCATCGCATTTCCAGGGGCGGCTCCCCTGTACCTGCTGAGTGCTGAGGCTGAGGTGACCCCTGCCCATACCTGGTATCGCAACTATGATCGGGTCATGGAGAGGCAGCGGGGGCTAGATGCCCAGGAAGATCACCTGCATGCCGCGACCTTTCAAGTGACCCTCCATCCCGGTGATGTGGTCACGGTGGTTGCCAGCACCCAGTCCCAACCTTCCTTGGACGGGTCAGCGATGCTGAAAGCGCAGCAAGCTTATGAACAAGGGTTGCTGAACCGCTGGCACCAAACTTTGGGCGGAATCACAGCCTCTGAGTGGGTGAATCAGTTGGTGCTGGCTGCGGATCAATTTATTGTCAGCCGTCCCCAGCCCGATCGCTCGGAGGGTCAATCTGTGATTGCAGGATATCACTGGTTTGGAGATTGGGGGAGGGATACGATGATTAGCCTGACCGGTTTAACCCTGACCACCGGACGTCCGGTGGTAGCCCGCTCCATTCTGCGTACCTTTGCCCAATATGTCGATCAAGGGATGTTGCCAAATCGCTTCCCTGATGCTGGGGAGGTTCCGGAGTACAACACGGTGGATGCTACCCTCTGGTACTTTGAAGCGATTCGAGCCTATCACCAGGCCACTCACGATCAGCAACTGCTCCAGGAGCTATTCCCGGTGTTAGCTGAGATCGTGGATTGGCATTGTCAGGGCACTCGCTATCATATCCAGCTTGATCCTACAGATGGGTTGCTCTACGCCGGAGAGCCTGGGGTGCAGTTAACCTGGATGGATGCCAAGGTGGGGGAGTGGGTGGTGACACCCCGGATGGGTAAACCCATCGAAATTAATGCCCTCTGGTACAACGCTCTGCGCACCATGGAGGCTTTTGCTCAGGAACTCGGTCTACCTGGCGATCGCTATCAGCAGTTGGGCGATCGCGCTCTGACTGGTTTTGGCCGCTTCTGGAATCCCACTACCCAGTACTGTTATGATGTCTTGGATGGTTCCACGGGACATGATCCGGCTCTGCGCCCCAATCAAATTTTGGCCGTCGCCCTGGAAAGTCCCCTGACGGTTAACCAACAACGCCAAGTGGTGGACGTGTGTGGACAAACCTTACTCACCTCCCACGGATTGCGATCGCTGGCTGCTAACGAACCCCAATATCAAGGCGTTTACCAAGGCAATTCCCAGCAAAGGGATGCTGCATACCACCAGGGAACCGTTTGGGGATGGTTACTCGGTCCCTTTGTCCAAGCCCACCTCAAGGTCTATGCAGATCCGTTCCTAGCTCGTACCTTCCTGGAACCGATGGCAAATCAGCTCTGGAGCCATGGTATCGGCAGCCTCAGCGAGATTTTTGATGGCGATGTTCCCCTGCGGCCTCGGGGCTGTATTGCCCAAGCCTGGACGGTCGCGGAAGTTCTTAGAGCTTGGCGACTGACGGCATCACAACTAACCCCAAAGGGATAGGGGACAAGAAGGCAGGCAACGATGCAGAGTTGCCCCATCAGCCTGAGCAGAGTTTAGCGGTGAATGGTACGATGAGCTGAAAATTCTGGATGCATAAGGCAGTCTGCCAATGTCGTTGAACATTGCCTACATCGCCCGTGGCAAGCTCCACTTAAAGGTTAATGGCACCCCCGTTCAGGTGATTGACAGTGAATTTGGGCGAGCTTTACAGGAACGAGTTCTCCAAAGTCAGCGTCGCAACGCCTGGAAAAGTCAGGGACTGATTGAAAGTTTTGTCTCCACACGGGGGCTGCGAAAACTCAATCAAACAGAGGACGCCACTCCCCAAGTGGCCTTTACAAATCTCTGTCGAAGCGCTGAAGGCAAATTGTTTTACGCCTTAGAAGCGGGTGAGGTGGGGGGAATTTTCTCTCTGGATCAGGCCAGCCTCAGTGAGCAGCGTCTTTTCCACACCTCTGACTTTACGGTACGACACCTGGATTTACATAGTCAGCAGCCCTTGCTCGCCTGTGCGATTAGCCATCGCACGGGAGCGGTGAATATTGCCACAATGCCAATTCAGGGTTCCCGACCTTTTGAGATTACTGAAGGAGATTCGGTGGATCTAGCCCCCCATTGGGTTGCCGGTGCGGCACGGGTGCTGGTCTATCAATCCGCTGGAATTGGGCGCGATCGCAATGGCTATATTCGGGATCAAGCCCCCTTCACCATTGAAAAACTCGATCTAGACCGTCAGCAGATCACCACTTTGCTCGCAGACCCACAGTTTGATCTCCTGGGGCCACAGCTAACCTCCGATGGCACCCTGTACTATATTCGTCGCCCATACCGTCCGCTGCATCGGCGCTCCGGCTTGCTGCGGACACTCCTCGATATTGTGATGATGCCCCTGTGGTTTTTGTATGCTATCTTTCAGTGGATCAATTTCTTTACCCTGCGCTACACGGGTAAGCCTTTAATGACCGCTGGCCAGCCCCAGCCCATGGATGTGAAACAGATGATGGTGTGGGGGAATTTAATTGATGCGGAACAGGCAGCCCGCCGCAATCGCTTTGGGGAAGCCGATGCTCCGGCCTTAGTTCCCCGTTCTTGGCAACTGGTGCGGCAACGACCAGCACAGCAACCTGAAGTTCTCAGCGAAGGGGTGCTAGCCTTTGATCTAGCAGCGGATGGCACCCTGGTCTACGCCAACGGCAGTGCTGTTTATTGCTTGCCTCCCAGCGGGGTGGCGGAGCGCTTGGTGGTTGATCATTTGATTGAACAGGTAACCATTCTCTAATGCTGAGTCAGCAGCAGCGATCGCTCACGGCTCTGGAACAGTTCCTCAACACTCCGTTGACGGCACAACTCCAGGTTTGCCAACAACAGGATCCAGAGCAGGCTGTCCTCCAGCTCTACCAACGAGTGGCAGCAGAGGTTCCAGCCTACCATGATTTTTTGCGGCAGCAGGGGGTGCAGCCTGCGACGATTCAAACCTGGGCTGACTTCCAACAATTGCCACTGATTACCAAGCAAAACTATCTCCAGCGCTATTCCCTAGCTGAGCTTTGCTATCATGGTCAGCTCTCTAGCTGTGATTTCATTGCCGTCTCCTCTGGCTCCACGGGACAACCGACCTTTTGGCCCCGCTTTGTCGCCGATGAGTTGCAGATTGCCCCTCGCTTTGAGCAAATTTTCCACGATAGCTTTCAAGCAGATACCCGACGCACCTTGGCGGTGGTGTGTTTTACCTTGGGAACCTGGGTGGGGGGCATGTTTACGACCAATTGCTGTCGCTACCTCGCTAGTAAAGGATATCCCCTGACAGTGATTACTCCTGGTAGCAACAAAACAGAAATCCTGCGAGTGGTGCAGGCTCTGGCTCCCGCCTTTGAGCAGGTGGTGCTATTGGGCTATCCACCGTTTCTCAAGGACGTAATTGATACGGGACTGGCCCAGGGAGTGCCTTGGTCGCAGTACGCAGTGAAGTTGGTGTTTGCCGGGGAAGTCTTTAGTGAAGAGTGGCGCACTTTAGTGGGCGATCGCCTGGGTTCCCTGCAGCCCTGTAATGACAGTGCCTCCCTCTATGGCACCGCGGATGCCGGGGTGTTAGGCAACGAAACCCCCCTGAGTATCTGTATCCGGCGCTTTTTAGCCCGCCGTCCTGATCTAGCTCACACTCTGTTTGGGGAGGCTCGCTTGCCCACCCTGGTGCAGTATGACCCCCTCAGCCGCTTCTTTGAGGTCCAGGACGGCAGCCTGTTGTTTTCTGGCGACAATGGCATTCCCCTGGTGCGCTATCACATCGCTGATCACGGTGGAGTGATTGCCTTTGAGACAATGCTGCAACAACTGAGTCAGTGGGGGTTTGATCCTCGGACAGTCTTACAGGGGGATCGGGGCATCCATCCCCTGCCCTTTGTCTATGTTTTTGGGCGATCGCACTTTGCCATCTCTTACTTTGGTGCCAATCTTTATCCAGAGAATGTCACCGTAGGTTTGGAGCAACCGCCGATTCAAGACTGGGTGACGGGGAAATTTGTGATGCAGATCCGGGCGGATCAGGATCACAATCCCTGGCTATCCGTCGTGGTCGAGTTGGCACCGGGGGTGACGGCTTCTCCTGAGAAACAGCAGGCGATCGCGGTCTCCATTTGTAGCCAATTGCAACGGTTGAACAGCGAATTTGCCAACTACGTACCAGTCCCCTACCAGATGCCCCAGATCACCTTAACCGCCCTGGGAGACCCAGAGTATTTCCCGGCAGGGGTCAAGCATCGCTATACACGAGCTTAAGATCGCCATCTCACGCCTGCCCTGGCTTGTCTTGTTCCGGGGTGCTAAGGTTGGCAGAGGAATAGTCTGTGCGGTGTAGCGGGGCTTGCAACTGAATCTGGAGGGACTGATCGGGTCTGATGATCAATCCTGGGTAATGGGGGTTAATCGCCGCAGGCACCTCTGAATCTATTTTGGCAGGGGATGGTGAGGGCTGAGCAGCAGCTGACCACAGCACCCACCGACTCCCAGAAGGCAAGGTTGCCAGCTGAAGGGTCGTTGGGGTCAGCCATACCAGGGGGAATCGGGGCAGAGCTGACCCGCTGCTAGTTTCTTGGGAATTCACAGCTGCCAGGGCTTCCAGAACCGGGCGATTGCCCGCCACCAGACCCGTACTAGCGGTCCAGAGTTGGGTCTGTAAGTTGTGGCGATGGGCATAGAAATAGAGAGAGGCCGCTGCAACCACCGCCTGTTCAAAGGCCTCGGCCTCCCAGGTAGCAGTACTATCCAAACCAATGACCAGTTCTTGTCCCCCGGTAAATACTTCCAGTTCTCGCACTTGCAACTCCCCTTTGCGGGCACTACTGCGCCAATGAATCAGCCGGGTGGAGTCTCCCCAGCGGTAGGGACGCAGGGAACGGGTAATCCCTTCCGTTGTTGTTTCAGAGCGGCGATCGCGGCTAAAAAACTGGGGACTGATATCCTGACCCAGCTCGTCCACCAAGGGACAGTGGGTCAAGGTCAACACCGTGGGGTAGACCACCGCCATGGCTGGGACTGCCTGGGAACGCCGACACCAGAACAAACCCAGGGGAGAGCCGGTTCGGAGTTCCAGGGTTTGCCAACGGTAGATACCTCTTCGGCTGGTGGGTTGGCAATATCGCCAAGCGTATTGTCCCTGGGGAGCAAGCACCTCCAAGACGGTTTGAGCCGGTGCACCCAGGACATAGGGCAGCCGATCTTGCACCTGGAATAAGGTTTTGGGATGGGCGGTGGGGTTGTGGAGGGTGACTTCCAGGGTCAGGTCTTCTCCAGCACTGACGGGGGCGATGGGCGATCGCTGGATGCGTAAGGCTCGGAGCGTCCGCAGGGGCAGGATAGCACCCAGAACCAACAGACCCACGATCACCCCACTTAACACGTACAGCCACCCCGCCAAGGTGTTCGTAGCAGCACCAAAGAAAAAGATCGCCAGACTCAACAGTAGCCAACCGCTGTAGGCAGGGTTGGCCCAATGGGTTTCTAGCCACTCCGCGATGGATGCTGCTAGCTTCATGGCAATCCGATCCCCGACTGGAAACTCAGGAGCCGCCGCGGATTCAACGCTTCACCAACTTCTTTGCCACCTTCCGTAAGCGAATCGATTGGGGGGTGACTTCCACCAGTTCATCGGGACCAATGTACTCCAGGGCTCGCTCCAGACTCATATCAATCGGGGCTTGCAACTGCACCAGTTCTTCCCCTCCCGAAGCCCGATGGTTGGTCAATTGCTTCGTTTTACAAACATTCAGTTCCAGATCTTGGGAGCGATTATGTTCGCCTACAATCATCCCTTTATAAACCCGTACTCCTGGGGTAATGAAAAATGCTCCCCGATCTTCGGCGTTCTTCATCGCATAGAAGGTGGCAAACCCCCTCTTCAAAGGAAATCAGCACCCCGTTGCGACGGGCTTCAATGTCACCGCCAAGGGGACGGTAATCGAGAAAACTATGGTTGAGAATCCCTTCGCCCCGGGTCAGGCGCATAAACTCACCCCGGACACCCACCAACCCCCGAGCCGGGATCACAAACTCCAGCTGGGAACGACCACTGGCTCCGATGCGCATATCTTGCATTTCCCCCCGCCGCTGCCCCAGCCGTTCAATACAGCTGCCGACGCTTTCTTCGGGAATATCGAGTACCAGATACTCGTAAGGTTCACAGGGCTGACCTTTGACTTCCCGATAGATCACCTGGGGTTGGGACACTTGAAATTCATATCCTTCCCGCCGCATGGTCTCAATCAAGATCCCTAGGTGCAACTCACCCCGCCCAGAAACCTGAAACTTGTCAGGGGAGTCGGTCTCTTCCACCCGCAGCGCCACATTGGTTTCCAATTCTCGCTGTAGGCGATCGCGCAATTGTCGGGAGGTGACAAAGGTGCCCTCTTGACCTGCAAAGGGGGAGTCATTGACCGAAAAGGTCATCTGCAAGGTCGGCTCATCCACCTTAATCAGAGGCAGGGCTTGGGGTTCGTTGGGACAGGTCACGGTTTCGCCGATATTGGCATCAGCAAATCCAGCCACCGCTACAATATTGCCAGCGGAGGCGGTTTCTAGATCCACCCGCTTCAAGCCTTCAAAGCCCATGAGCTTGGTAATCTTGCCCTTAACGATTTCCCCCGTCTCTTTTACCAAGGCGGCCTGTTGCCCCATTTGAATCTTGCCATTGTGGATTTTGCCAATGACAATTCGACCCAGGTAGTCGGAGTAGTCCAGCGTGGTTACCTGGAGTTGCAGTGGCTTGTTGAGATCTCCGATGGGTGGGGGAACATGGCGGAGAACCGCTTCAAAGAGGGGCTGCATGTCCACACTTTCATCCTCTAAGCCGTCTTTGGCAAACCCTGCCAAACCTGAGGCAAACAGGTAAGGGAATTCGCATTGAGCATCATCAGCTCCCAGCTCCAGGAACAGATCCAGAACTTTATCAATGGCACGGTGGGGATCGGCCTGGGGTCGATCAATTTTGTTTACTACCAGGATCGGACGCAACCCTTTTTCCAGAGCCTTCTTCAGCACAAAGCGTGTCTGGGGCATTGGCCCTTCATTGGCATCCACAATCAGTAAACAACCTTCGACCATGCCCAATACCCGCTCGACTTCCCCACCGAAATCGGCGTGACCTGGGGTATCGACAATGTTAATCAGCACATTTTTGTAGTGAACGGCTGTATTCTTAGACAGAATCGTAATGCCTCGCTCCCGCTCCAGGGTATTGGAGTCCATGACACAATCCGGCACGTCTTCACCGTCTCGAAATGCGCCAGACTGTTTCAAGAGGGCATCGACCAAGGTAGTTTTGCCGTGATCGACGTGGGCAATGATGGCAACATTGCGAATGGGAAGTGTCATAAAACCTACTGGAGTAAGGGGGATAGGCAACTATTTCTTAACCATTTTTCCTCAACCTAGAGGACGAAATTCTGGTAAAGAAACCTCAATAATTCTAACGTATTCCTACGGGTCATCCGTTAAGGTTTTACAGAAAAATCCATGGTTCAGCTACGGAACTGCCGAGCCTAGGGGTCTGTCAAGTATTTTTTGAGGGGTTGAAAACCCCTCAAAAAATACCCCTCCGTAAACTTCTTTAGCCATCAACTCAAGGTTGACAGTGTACTAGCTGCCGCGGCAGAAATCTGAGCCGGACATACCTAGCGCCTCCGTAGCCTTCGGTAATATCCCCGATATGGCTCTTCCTGGGTGGCATCAAGCCCCTGTGAAGTCCTGCCGACAAAAAGACGGAGCGTGGGGCGTGTTGAGCCGCTAAACTGGACACAATTGAGATTCAAGCTCTGTGGTTGAGAATTAATCTCAAAAAACTGGTAGATTCGTTCAAACATGAAGTGATGCGTCTAAAACCAGCAAAAACCCTGAGCACCGCTTAAAAGACTCTCGTGACTGTGTTTGCTGAGTCTGATAAGGGGGAACGCTAAAGTTTGATGGGTCGTTGTTACGTGAAGTCTTTTGCGAAGAAAACACCGAAGGTGGTCTGGGAAGATGGCTAAGCCGTATATTTTCCAGGTGCAGCAAGCCCCCTGTCAGCGAAGCCGCCTCACCTTGAAATCATGGATCAGCCTCGCAATTGCCTTTTTAGGCATCCTCCAACAGGTTTTGGGCAAACTTCCAATGCAGAAACCCAGTGGCAGCATTACTTAAGTGGGGATAAAGGTTGTGATCATGAATCCTGAGAATGGACTCTTCTGCCGCTTGGATGGGTTGACCCCCACTGCACGGGAGCAGCAAAGAACCCATGCCCTCCTCAAATTGGGGCTGCTGGAAGCTGGTAGTGTGACAATTTTCGAGGAAGCAACGCAGACAGCAGCCCATGTCCTCAACGTTCCCATCTGTATCTTGGGGTTTTTTTAGTCAACATGCCCATTGCTTTAAGTCAACCGTGGGATTGTCTCGGGTAGGCCTCATGAACCAATTGGCCAGCGATCGCCAACTGCCCCGGCTAGAATCCTTTGGCACCTATGTCGTGGATAGTCATCAGTCTCTGGTGATCAACAATACCTTTACCCATCCACTGTTTGCCAGCAGTTTGTTGGTACAACAGTATGGCATTCGAGCCTATCTGGGAGTTCCCCTGATCACTGCCACGGGACAGTGCCTGGGCACCCTGGAAGTGATGGATCTCAAACCCAGAGAGTTCACAACCCAGGAAATTGCGTTCTTGGAAGTCATGGGTCGCTGGTCTATGAGCGAGTTTGAGCGCAGCCATCTGTTGCATGAGGTTGCCAGTTCCCCCAATCCAGATCCGCTCCCAGCCATCCCCCACCCCACCTCAGTCTCGGAATCGTCGGATCGGTGCCCCTGTAGTTTAGTGAAATTTGAACTCCTGACCTATTTGGTTCGGGAGTTGCGTAACCCCCTGACCCCCGTGATGGGCATGGCCAGCGTTCTCCGCCAGGAAATCTATGGTCCCCTGACCAGCAAACAACGGGAATACATGGACGTGATCTATCAAAGTGGGCAAGGGCTGGTGGCCTTGGTAGACGAGATTCTCAGCTTGAGTGAACTGGATGATCAAGGGCCAATATTGAACCTGATGGCAACGGATATTGAAATGCTCTGTCAGCAGTCGATCAATACCCTACAACAGACGGCCAGTCATCGTGAGCAGGAAATTCGCCTCAGTATTGAACCTGGGCCTCGCATCTGGCTACTCGACAAAGATAAGGTCAGACAAATTCTCTACCACTTGATTTTTAGCGTCATTCAATCGGCCAACTCTGGGAGTAGTGTGCGGATTCATGTCTCTCGCAAAGGGCAGGGGTTAAATATTGCCGTCTGGGCATCCCACCCTTGGCTAGGTGAGGGCTTTCCCTATACAGAATTACATCCCTACTACCCGTTCTTAGGGAGCCAGATAACGGAGGGGGAAGAGGGGAACTTGAACGCCTCCTCGAACCACTTCGAGCGAGATAGATTATCGGAGCCGTCCGGTGATTGGCCTCGCTCCAGTGAAGCAGCTACGCCCATGACTATCACCCCATCTCTTATGACTCAAATGGAAACCTCAAGAGAACTCTTGGGTCTATCCCTGAGCCGACATCTTGTCGAACTGCATGGCGGCACAATCACAATTCAAGGATCATCGGCCTCTGGGTATCGCTTTGTGGTTAGTCTGCCCCAGTTAACAGAGACCAATGCTGCCTTTTAGGCCGCTGGCGACGGTGTTATCGAGGTCGTCCCAGGGTGGTGATGTAGAGAACGGCCTCATCCACGGGAATTCCCAGAACTTCGTTCACCTGATTATCAAAGAAGCCCCCAATGCCGCTAACTCCCAAACCCAAGTGCAACGCGGCCAGATTGAGGCGCTGCCCCAAATGCCCCGCATCTAGATGCAAATAGCGATAGGCACGATCGCCATACTGCGTCACTGCGGCGGACAAATCAGCGGTGTGAAATAAGACCACCCCGGCATCCCGCCCGAGTTCTTGCCCTAAACACAGGTAGTAGAGGTCTTGGCGGAAGTTCTTGAACCGGATCTGCCGCAGTTCCTGAGCCTGGGGCGCGTAGTAATAGCATCCCGCGTCTAAACCCGTAACCGCAGAGACGGCAAGAAAGGTCTGAATCAAATTCAGGTCACAGTAGTCTGGTTCAGGGTTCAGACCCTGCGCCTGGTAGTGCTGGGGTTGATAGGTGAAGTCCAGGAGGGATTGAAGCTCTTCTAGGGTCAGGGATAACCCGTTATAGGCTCGGGTCGATCGCCGCTTCAAGATCGTTTGCTCCAGATCACCGAGGTGGTCACCCCAGGGGATGGGCTGGGTAGCCATGGCTACCTTGAGACAAAAGGGGAAATTGTATGTGTCATCAGGGGTTGGGAGGCTGTCCCCCTCTCCCCAACGGGGCAGACTGTCGAGACTGATCTGAGTCTGCTGGTGCAGATAGCTGAGTAAGGCTCCCTCTGGCAGCAGGGGGTAGTTGGTTTGGGTGGCGGAAGGGAGTACCGTCGGCAACGCTGGCTGGGACGGTGGCTGCTGCTGCATCTCTGAGAGGGCTAGAACTGTGAAGACACCTTCCTGTTCGGCATCCAGATAGAGTAGCTGGTTCACGGCAGCATCGGCAAAGCCGGCAATTAAGTGGGGACAAAAACCATTGATGGCACTGGCTAACTCAATATTGCCCAGGAGATGGCCGGTGTCGAGGCAAATGCGGCGATAGGCTCGGTCTTGATAGCGCCATGCAGAACGGTAGAAAATCGCGGTCGTGGCGATCGCGAACTGGGTGGGTTCCAGAGCCGGATGGTGAAAACAAGCCGCTTGTAAACCTGACCAGACCTCACTGTCCCAAAAGTGAAGCAGGGTGTGGGTTTTCGGTTGATAGTGATACAGCCCTGGCGGCAGGTGCGGGGTGCCCCTGGAGAGCAGATAGACTTCCGCTGGATAGAGTCCTCCCGCAGAGGGGGCTGCCCGCAGGTAGAGCGGCTCCCCGCTGATCGTTGGTATCCGAGCGGTCAGACCATAACTGCAAAATAACAGGCGAGATAATCGTTGCCACCAGACTGTGGCCAGGTCATCGATCTACCCCGGCCTGATGATCCGTCAGGTAGGGCTTTAAATTAATGGGAGTTCCGAGCTTGTAATCCTTGAAAGGACTGGGCTGCTGATCCCAATCCAGACCCTGACTTTTAGCCGCCAGGGTTTGGGGATCGTACTTGGTACGTTCGTGGTAGTGCTGGGCAATGGAGAGGGACAGTTCCGGCATAGCAAAGGGGTAACAGCAATGGCTTGATCTTGGCACGTTCACGACTGCCACTGCCAAGGGGGCGTCAGTTAAGGGCGGCTGGGGTTGAGGACGCGATCGCGCTGGATGATGCGGTTCGCATTGGGACTTGGGGTATAACCATACCCAAACGTTGCCCGATCGGAATCATCTACCACTTGGGGTGTCAGGAGAACAATCACTTCCTGTCGCTGGTTGGTCTTACTGGTTTGCCGAAACAGGGCTCCCAAGAGGGGAATATCGCCCAGAATCGGCACTTTGGAGACCGCGACCCGATCTGACTCCTGAATGATTCCAGACAAGATCAGGGTTTGGTTATCTCGCAGGCGAATTTGACCAGAGGTGAGGCTGCGCTGGGAGAGCAGGGTAATCACCCCATCCGGAGTAATTTGGGAACCGGAGGGAGCCGAAACCGTGGGGGCAACCGAAAGAGAAACAAAGCCATTGTCATCAATGCGATCTACCTTAATGGACAGGGTCAGTCCCGCCTGTTTGATGATCGGTTCCCGACTTTGCAGACTGGTGCCAATGGAGCCAGTTGCGGTGGTCTCTTGGCGAATTTGGAAGCCGCCGAAGACTTCCTGGGTGAGGTTGACCACCGCCGTCTGTCCCTCCTGCACGGTGAGGGTCGGGTCAGTGAGAATCTTGGCATTGCCACTCTGCACTTGGGCTTGTAACTGGGAGAGAAATCGCGTGGGATATTGGAAAAAGCTAGGTAGTCCAAAGGTGACGGAGGAGGGAGTGACAATCGGGGTCGAGGAGCCAGCGGCAAAGGTGGTCGATCCGGGAGAGAAACTGGTGACTCCAGGAGCCAGGGGGTTTCCTCCTTCTCCTAGGGGTGGCGTGCCCTGGGAAGGCAGGGTTCCAGAGGCAAAGGGCGATATAAACGGTTGACCATTGACATAGGGATTGGCAATCACAGGGGGGCTGACCACACTGCTGGTGGTGGTGGTTGCGGTGGGGGGCGTGGTGCCCCCAAAGTTGAGGACTGCTGTGCCGCCATCGTTGACAAAAAAAGCTGTCATTGACACCGAAGGAAAAAACTGCTGGTGCTATCGTTCATCGCCAGGAGGTTCACATCCACGATCCGGACGTTGACCACTACTTGGCGACGCCGGGTATCGAGTTGCACCAGTTGATTGGTGGCGATCGCAATGTTGCGGGGAGAACCGATGAGGGTAATGGAGTTGGTGCGTTCGTCGCCAATGGCCTGCATTCCCCGCAGCAACGGTTGCGAGTCCTGGTAGCTAATCCGCTGGGTCTCAATCTTGGTTTCGGTCACCGTGGTGGAAGTGACGCTTCCGGGGACGGTTCCTGGAATATTGCCGCCATTATTATCCCCTGGGTTCACAGCCGCTCCCACGGGTAACGCATTGACGGTGGTTACCTGCCGTTCTCGACTGATGGCGCTTTCAGCCCCCATGGCCACCAGAAAGTTGAGGGCGACCCCCACGGTTACCTGATTCAGACGCAGGGTCCGTACCACCACATCCCGCGCTAGATTGGGCAACTTTGGCCCCACAAAAACCGTGCGCCCGACGCGATTGGCTTCCAGATTACTGATGTGCAAGATGTGGTTGAAAACCATTCTGGATCGACTCATCCTCAATATCAATGGAAATCCTCGGCCCCTCTGGGTTACCAGCACCGGGGGGCGGCGGCTGACCCGGAAGGGCTTCTGACCCTTCCCCAGAATAGGCAAAGTTTAATCCGGCAGCCCGCACCAATAACGCTAGGACATCCCTGGCAGGGGTGTCCCGCAAGACCAGGCGGGCAATGCGCTCATTGCTTCCGAGATTCACAGGGACAGCGGTGGCATCCACAGCAGAGACTGCCAAGTCACCGACSGGGGGAGCCACGGCACGGGGCAACAGGGGTGGCAAGGCATTGGGTTTGGGGCTGAAGACTGGCGGCCCATTCTGGTTCACCGTGGAGTTGCGCCGCAATTCAGGGGCAGGTGTGACCGTTGGCAGTGCTGGATTGCCCAGATTGGGAGGCGTGGAGGGTTCTGCTGCAGACGCACCCGTCATCGGATGGAGATGAAAGGTGACACCCGTGCTATTGAGTTGGGTCAGGCTTCCCTGTAAGGCTCCCCCCCTCCCCTGTGACCACTAAGCGGACACTGGTCGCCGTCAGGGGTGTCAGGGCGACTGAGGCAACTCCTGGGGCAGGATTGGCTTGGCGAAATCCGCCGTCCCCCGGTAGGCGTAGCTGCACATTTGTAATGTCAGCTATCCAACGATTTCCCTGGGCACCCATAGAAACCTGGGGCGATTCCTGGCTTTCGCCCTGGAGGTTAAGGCGAATACTGATGCCATTGTTAGTGGGATTAAGTTGAATGGCAGTTACCTCTGTTGCTGCGACGCCAGCGGTCTGGAATGTCAGCATCACTCCCACCCCCCGACCACCCTAGTCCACCGATTCGCTCACCCACACTCTTCTCCCCTGAAGCAGATAATTCCTAACTCGTATGACAACTTGAGTACAAATATTGCTCCCTCAGTCTACAACCGGATGCAATCCTAGCCCCAGTCGTCACTTAGCCACGGTAAGTTACTGTCAATCAGGGGCTTTAAAGGGGGCATTACAGTGTTTGCTAGAAAACAACCATACTGGAACAGCCCACGGTACTCTATATCACCGGGGTTTCATTCAGCGGTTCTGTAAGTATCAAGAGAATTGTATAGAAAAGCTTCAACAATCCAGCACTGCAACGATGCAAATATTTCAGTTTTTCAGACAGCATCAATGGACCTTCCTCAGCATTTGGATACCGATCTTCTCTCTCGGAATCTACAGTCTTCCGGTTAATGCCGAAGGATTGAAGCTGGAATATAGACTGCCTGTTTCTCAGGGTCAGAGTTTTGATCAATTCCTTCGGCAGGCTGAGATTATTACTGCACAGATCGTTAAAAATACCTTTGTCAAAAATGCCCAAGTGACAGAGGTGAATCTACAAGTGATTGGTGAACGCAACGGCCAAGAAGCACTGTTACTGTTGCTGAAAGTGTCCCGCAGTGACTGGAAAAAACTTCCCGTGGTGCAGCAGTGGACCCAGCGGTTTACCATTGCCAAAGTTTTGCTGGGTTTTGTGAACTCCTACCAACCAGCCCAACTCGGTGGGGCGATCGCCAGCCCAATTCCAAGTTCTCCGGCTGCTCCTGGTACTTCCCTTGTCAATGATCCTGCCTTCCGAGACGACTAAACCTCTGCATTATCCCTCTGAGAATTATCTATCTCAGAGGGAGTTTTTCTTGTTAATGATCACTATTTTGTGCTAAATGAATCACGTGCAATTTCCCTTAACTCTCCCTTGATGGAGGGTCAGATCTTGGCAGCAGATTAAAGTTGCGATCGCGATCAAAAATTCAGCGAACTTGCTGTTTGTCAGATGTAGCGTATGTTTCAGGAATTCCTGAGAGGTCACAATCGCTGGGAGTAGTAACTGAATTAACCAAGTGTTTAACTAGCCTTAATTTTAAGACGGTATATTTTCGTCTTGAAATGTTGATAAATTGGTGGGCTTTTGAGGTCACTGGTCAGTGGCATCAGTCCCTTGACTGTTTAAGGGCACTGCAAAAAGTCCTGGTTCTTGCCTCACGGCTTTGGTATGTCGAGTTGGGTGCTAATCAAGGGCATTACTGCTGCAAGTCTTGATCGATGTCTGGTAGATCATCTCGATCCATTACCAGATTTTTGGGTGATTGACGTAGTGCGTTCACGCTTGTCTTGATTTCGAGAACCGATGGGTCGTTGTGATTACCTAAAGAGAGAACCTCATGTCTAATCTAAGTCGTCGACAATTACTGGTGTTCTTTGGGGCTGGCACCGCTGCCGCGCTCCTAGAACCAGTAGCCAGCAACCAGCTCTTGGGTGGGGCTGGGGTTGCAACAGCCCAAAGTGTCCCCCTTTCCTTTACTCCGGTGCGCTTACCCCACCCCCTGCCCATCTATCAGCAACGCCCGAGTTTTTTGCCGACGGATATCAATCAACAAGGGTCAATCCTGCCGCCGTCGAACAATGTCCAACTCACCAGCTACACGGTGCAAGATGATGTGGTAGTCCCCCCGGAATATGAGCGCTATATCATTGCTCGTTGGGGCGATCGCCTGTTTCCCAACCCCGAGGACTACTTTGGCTATAACGCTGACTACACAGGCTTTGTGCCCATTGGCAGTGGGGCGGATGAGGGCTATCTTTGGGTCAACCACGAGTATGTGAGCTACCCTATGTCCTCCGTCTCCCCCGGTCAGGGGGCAGGTTTGGCCAACACCCCCACAACCGACCTAGCCGTCCTGGGTTTCAGTCTGCCTACAGGGGCGTCTGTCTCTGCCCTGAGTCCCAGCGATCGCCGCTTCCTCATGGGTGAGTTTTACTACAACCAAGGAGGCTCGATTCTCCGGATCTCCCGCCGCAATCCCCAGCGCCGCTATACGGTGGTTCGAGATGCCAAAAACCGCCGCATTCATGGTCTTTCAGGGTTGGGGATCAATGCAGGACGCACCGACGGTTATCAATCCGTCACTGCTTGGGGAAGTCACTCCTATCAGCAGGGAGATAATAACTATTTGGTTAGTACTGGCCCCGCAGCTACTGAAGTGTTTAATCTCAGTAGCGATGGCTTGGGAAATAAAATTATCGGCACCGCCTACAACTGCTCTGGTGGCACCACCCCCTGGGGCACCATCCTCTCCGCCGAAGAAAACTTTCAAGGCAGCAGCTTGTTTTTTATGGGCGTCCAGGAAGGCGTATTACCCAACGGCACCCAAACCAGCTATATCAGCGGCACCAGTGGGGCTGAATTTGGTCTAGTGGGTGAAAAATATGGCTGGTTGACCGAAATTGATCCAGCAAACCCCAACTTCCGCCCTCGCAAGCACACCGCCCTTGGTCGCTTCCGTCATGAGAACATCGCCATGCGGGTTGAGCCAGGGAAGAAGCTGGTCGCCTACATGGGGGATGACCGTCGGGGGGGGCACACTTGGAAATACGTCAGTACCAATCAAGTCGTCACCCCCACGGACAAAGCCAACAGTAGCCTCTTTGCCAAAGGAAAGCTCTACGTGGCTCAGTTCAATGCCAATGGCACAGGACGCTGGATCCTCCTCTCCCTCAATTCGCCTGTAAACCCCGCAACTCCTTCGGTTTTAGGGGCTATTGAATTGGCTGCCCTGGGTTCTGTCTCGCGGGGCGGCAATACCCGGCTCCCCAAACGCGATGGCATCGCTGGTCAAGTGGGAGATGGCGGTTCCCTGGTGGTGACGGTGACAGGGGCTGGTGCCCTCACAGAAGCTCAGGTGATTGACAGCTACAAAACCAAAGCTGGCACCAAGGCAGCTGGGCAGTGTCTTCCTGTCCGACTATTACACCAGTCAGGGAGCCATTCTCTCCGATGCTTTCCTGGCAGCCAATCTAGCGGGGGGCACCCCCACCGCTCGTCCCGAAGACATCGAGGTCAATCCCCGTAATCCCCGTGAAGTTTTCATCTCCTACACCGATGGGGCACCGGGGAGCGATGGCTATCCTGATTCCCATGTCTTCCAGGTTTCCAAGACCTTCTCTGGCATCAACGGCACCCAGCAGTCGGGGGGACTCTACAAAATCATTGAAGACAGTACTGACAGCACCGGACTCACCTTTAGATGGCAACGCTTTGTTCAAGGCGGTGAGGCTGGCTCCATTGCCGGGGCAGGGTTTGCCAACGTAGACAATCTGGTCTTCGATCCCCAAGGCAATATCTGGGGGGTAACGGATATGTCCACGGATCTGCAAAATGGTTTCTCCGTGGGCTCTCCCAATATACCAACGACCATTGATCACGCCAAAACTGGGGATGTCAGCACACTGGTTGGGGTGTTTGGCAGCAACTGGATGTTCTTTATTCCCACCACGGGTCCCGATGCTGGGAAAATGGTGCCCTTTGCCCAAGGCCCGAATCGCTGTGAGATGACTGGCCCAACCTTTGTTGGCGGTGACACCCTGATTATTTCGGTACAGCACCCGAGTGAGGATTGTTTGATTGGATCGACAACGGTCTTGAATCGGGATATCCCAATGCTGGATCTCAACGGCACACTGTTTACCCAAAACCGCAATGTGCCCCAGGGGAGTAATTGGCCCAGCAATATCGAGGGCAACCTCAATGGCCCCCCTCGTCCTTCTGTGATTGGTATCCGCCGCATCAACTCCACAGGGCGTTTTGTCTAAAATTGGGTTGATTTCGGTTCATTGAAGTAAGGAGTGCTGGCAATTTCAGGCAGATTGTCAGCACTTTTTGTTGCAGGATGCTGTCAATTTCCCCAATGGCGAAGTTATGACAGTATGTTAGGAGTCGATTGATACTCAACCGATTCAGGTTCCCGTTCCCTCGTTGTTGACTCCACTTCTGCCTGTTCAGTTTTACTTCGGCGATCTCCATGCAAGCAACCACTCCGATTCTTTCCGTTTGGCAGCGCCTTAAAAATCGTGAAATTAGCTGTGAAGAAGCCATCCATTTGCTAGTCGATGGCGACGGCAACGTCAATCTGGAACTGCTAGATCAGGATGTGACCAGTCGATTCCTACGGGAGTTTCCGGATCGCAACAACTTGCCTCCCTTGCTACCGCTCTTGTTGTGGCGTAACTGTTACTACCTGGGTAGCCCTGGGAAGCTGCTGCCGGAGGCCATCAAAGACTTAAGTAATCGGGTGTTCACCGACATTAAGATCATTCCGGTTTCGGATAAGAGCTTCCGTAATTGGTTCCACACCCAAAAGCTCGATCACCATCGCATTAGCGCCGATCCCCTGGTCAACCCCCTGACGGGGGAAGTGGAGCAAGAAGATATTGGTGAGGTCACGGAGATTTACCTCTCGAAGGCGGTTGACCAGATTGGCCGGATTCGTACCATCATCTCAGGAGCACTGCGGAATCGGGCCAGTGACATTCACCTGGAACCGCAACCCGATGGGCTGTTAGTGCGTTACCGCATTGATGGGATTCTGCGGAATATTACTATCTTGCCCCCTGAGGTCAGCCGTCGTGCCGTGGTTGCCCTAAAGGTAATGTCAGATATGGACATTGCTGAGAGTCGTCGTCCCCAAGATGCCCGGATTGGTGCCAAGTACACTGCTGGGCAGGATGGAGACTTAGGACTTGATATGCGGGTGAGTACACTCCCCTGCGTTGGGGGGGAAAAGGCGGTAATTCGGCTCTTACCCCGGGAAAACCCTTTCGCCAGTATGGCGGAATTGGGGTTTTCCCAGAAAACTCTGGCTATTTACCAGCGCTGGCTCAGTCAACCCCAAGGGATGATCATCTTTACAGGCCCGACGGGATCGGGGAAAACCAGTACCCTCTATACCAGTTTGCAGGCGATCGCCCAGGAACATGTGAATGTCGTAACTGTGGAAGATCCGGTGGAGTATATTCTCCCCCGAATTACCCAGACCCAGGTGAATGAACTGGCGGGTATGACTTTTGCTGTGGGCTTACGGGCAATTCTCCGTCAAGACCCTGACATTATCATGGTAGGGGAAGTTCGGGATCATGAAACCGCCGAAACTGCGGTTCGGGCAGCGCTCACCGGACACCTGGTATTGACCACCCTCCACACCAATGATGCCATCAGCGCGATTCCCCGTCTCAAAGACATTGGCCCTGACCCCGGTCTGATCAGCGATGCCTTGTTGGGAATTGTGGCGCAACGTCTGGTGCGGAAAATTTGCCCCCACTGTACCCAACCCTATCAACCCAGCGACAATGACTTGAAGGTACTGGGTCTGGCTCGCGAACAGGCCAATCCCATGACTTGGCGCAAAGGCCAAGGCTGTGCTCGCTGCTTCAACTCGGGCTTTTTAGGGCGGGAGGCCATTATTGAGTTACTGGATGTCGATGAAATGGTGCGACAAATCATCTATGAAGGCACGATTACCCAGCTCAATCGCTATTTGCAAGAACGTAACTACGATTCCTTCCGCAAGGCGGCAATTTTGAAGGTGACCTCCGGGGTGACCACAATTTCAGAGGTATTGCGGGTTCTGCCCCACAGTGCCCTCTATCGCAAAGCCAGTCAGGCGGCTTCGCCAGCTGTCCCCCAATCTGGTTCCTAACCCTACGATGATAGGTTCATACTCAGAATCGATGCTAAACCTATGTCTCTAAAACCTATAGACCCAGCTTTCTCGGAAATCACTGTCGAAGCGTTGAGATATTACTTACAGACTCAGTCTGCTGCGGGCATCCAACTGTTAGATGTTCGGGAACCCCAAGAAGTTGAGATCGCCCACCTTGAGGGGTTTGAGAATTGGCCCCTGAGTCAGTTCCCTCAGTGGTCGGACACCCTATCAACGCGCCTAGACCCCCACGCTGAAACCATTGTCATCTGCCACCATGGGATGCGTTCAGCTCAGATGTGCCAGTGGTTAGTGCAGCAGGGATTTACCCAGGTCAAAAATTTGGTGGGGGGCATTGACGCCTATTCCCTCAGGGTTGATCCAACGATTCCTCGTTATTAAGCAGATGCCTCTCCCTTGGGATGGTCAAAGACCGCTCTCCGAGCATCGCCCCCTGATGGTCTTCCAGACTCCCTACCCCCAGCGTTGATGACAGGCAGTCATTGGGTCGAGGTCTTAGTGGACTGTCCAGGGGCACAGGGACTCTACACCTACAGCCTGCAACCCGACCAGGTGGTGCAGCCCGGTGATATTCTCAGCGTCCCCTTTGGCGCCCAACAGGTGGGGGCGATCGCAATTCGTTGCCTCGCTCAGTTACCTTCCGATCTGCCCCCTGATCGGGTGCGACCCGTCGAAGAGGTGATTACCCCAGCCTTCTTTCCCAGTCACTACTGGGCGTTGCTGGAACAGGTGGCTCAGTATTACCTCACCCCGTTAATAGCCGTGATTCGCGTGGCGCTGCCCCCAGGACTTTTGGGGCGATCGCAGCGGCGGATTCGACTCATCCCCTCCCCTCCCTCCCCCACCGCCGAACTCCCCCTCAGTGCCCCTGCCCAACAACTCCTAGGGCTGCTCCAGCAACAAGCGGCGGGGGATTATTCCTGGCGTTATCTGCAACAACAGGTGCCCGCCGCCCCGCGCGGGTTGCGTGAACTTCAGCAACGGGGCTGGGTGGAGAGCTATCTAGAACCCCCGACCTCGGTGCGCCCGAAGCAACGTCAGGCCGTCACCCTGGTGACAACACCGGGCTATGCCATGACCCAACTCAGCCCTCGGCAGCAAGAGGTGTTGCAGGTGCTCCAGGGACAGGGCGGGGAATTATGGCTCAGTGACCTGTTGCAACGGTGCCGCACCAGTACGGGCACCTTTAAAAAAGCTGGCGCAGCAGGGCTGGGTGGTGATTCAATCCCAGGAAGTTCTCCGAGGTGAAGTCGGCGCTGTCTCCGTTCCCGATCATCCCCAAATGCTGACAGCCGATCAAACGGTGGCGGTGACGGCGATCGCCCAACTCTCTGGGGCAGCTCAGGTTCTACTCCATGGGGTCACTGGATCGGGTAAAACGGAAGTCTATCTCCAAGCGATCGCCCCGATTCTCCAACGGGGAGATTCTGTCCTGGTTTTGGTGCCAGAAATCGGCCTCACCCCCCGAACTCACCGATCGCTTTCGCGCCCGGTTTGGCAATCAAGTCTGTGTATACCACAGCGCCTTATCGGAAGGAGAGCGCTACGATACCTGGCGACAAATGCTCTGTAGCCATCCCCAGGTGGTTATTGGCACCCGATCGGCGGTCTTTGCTCCCCTACCCCGACTGGGTTTGATCATTCTGGATGAAGAACACGACACCAGTTTTAAGCAAGACTCTCCAGCTCCCTGTTACCATGCCCGAACCATTGCCCAGTGGCGAGCAGCCTTAAGTCACTGTCCCCTGATTCTCGGGTCTGCGACCCCCTGCCTGGAAACCTGGATCAGCACCCAAGCCGTCACCCAGAATTATGGCGAAACCCAGGGGGGTTCCCTGCCCCCCTATTACCTCGCCCTCCCAGAACGGATTTACGCCCGCCCCCTCCCCCCTGTAGAGATCATTGATATGCGGGAGGAATTGCACCAAGGGAATCACTCAATTTTTAGCCGTGCCCTCCAGTCAGCCTTACGAGATCTGTCAACCAAACAGCAGCAAGGCATCCTATTTATCCACCGGCGGGGGCATAGCACCTTTGTCTCTTGCCGCAGTTGCGGTAACGTGCTCGACTGCCCCAATTGTGATGTCTCCCTGTCTTACCATTGGACTCACGAACAGGCCCAGCCGTTATTGCGTTGTCACTACTGCAACTTTAGTCAGCGCCATCCCCCCCGAATGCCCCAGTTGTAGCTCTCCTTATTTGAAGCATTTTGGCAGCGGCACCCAGCGCGTCACCCAGGAACTCACACGCCAGTTTCCCCAGTTGCGATGGCTGCGATTCGACAGCGATACCACCCGCACTAAAGGATCTCACAGGGCACTGCTGAGCCGCTTTGCCCAGGGGGAAGCCGATTTACTGGTGGGGACTCAAATGCTCACCAAAGGTATTGATTTGCCCCAGGTGACCCTCGTGGGGGTGGTTGCCGCCGATGGGTTGTTGCATTTGTCAGACTACCGTGCCAATGAACGCGCTGCCCAAACCCTGACCCAGGTCGCGGGTCGGGCAGGACGGGGGGGATGATCCAGGTCGCGTGATTCTTCAGACCTATACCCCTGACCATCCGGTGATTCAAGCCGTTCAGCGCCATGACTATCTTGCCTTCATGCAGGCGGAACTCCAGCAACGCCAGGGACTTCACTACCCACCCTATGGACAGTTAATCTTACTGCGCTTTAGTAGTACGGATGCTGAGGTCGTGGAGGCAACCGCAGAGGAACTTGCGAGGGCACTCCAGGTGGTGCAAGCGGCCCATGAGGGGTTTGAAATTCTGGGACCCGCTCCCGCCCAAGTGATGCGGGTCGCTCGTCGCTTTCGTTGGCAAATTTTGCTGAAGTCCTTCCAGCCCTTACCAGAGGCGATTTTGAGTGATTTGACCCAATTACGCACCCTGTGCCCTCCTACGGTTAGCCTTACCCTGGATGTCGATCCCCTAAATTTGCTATGAGTGCCAGCACCCCATCTCTTAGATTTAAGGCTCTGGGGTCGAGTTGTAGAATATTCACAGACCTGAGCCGATCCTCAAGATCCAAAACACCTTGCTACTTAACCTATCCACAGTCCTGAACATTCCCCAAAAATTTCTGCGACGAGAGCTGTTGCCCCTGCTGGCAAATCTGCGCCTCGCCATTGGATTGTTATTGGCGATCGCCCTATTGAGCATCTCCGGTACCGTCATTGAGCAGGGACAGGCGGCGGCTTTCTATGAGGCGAATTACCCCGAACATCCGGCTCTCTTTGGCTTCCTCACCTGGAAAGTGTTGTTGTTACTGGGGCTGGATCACGTCTATCGCACCTGGTGGTTTTTATCGCTGCTGATTTTGTTTGGTTCCAGCCTCACGGCCTGTACCTTTACCCGTCAGATGATTGCGCTGCGCTGGTTTTCCCGCACCTGGAACTTTTATACTCAGCCCCGCCAATTTCGGAAGCTAGCCCTGAGTGCTGAACTGACAACGGGTTCCTTAGCCGATTTAGTTCCCCTGTTGCGGCAGCGTCGATACCGGATTTTTCAAGAGGGGAGTTCTCTCTATGCCCACAAAGGACTGGTGGGACGGATCGGGCCGATTGTCGTCCATGCCAGTATGTTGATCATCTTGGTGGGGGCCATTTGGGGAGCTATGACCGGATTTGTGGCCCAGGAGATGATTCCCAGTGGCGACACCTTTCAGGTGAAGAATATTGTGGATGCGGGGCCTTGGTCTCAAGCCCAGATGCCCCAGGATTGGTCGGTGAAGGTGAACCGCTTCTGGATTGACTATACCCCTGATGGGGTGATTGATCAGTTTTACTCCGATCTATCCGTTCTCGACCCCCAAGGGCAGGAAGTGGATCGCCAAACGATCCATGTGAATCAGCCCTTGAAGTACCAGGGCGTTACGTTTTACCAGGCAGATTGGGCGATCGCAGCGGTACAGGTGAAGATCAACAACAGTCCGATCTTGCAGATCCCCATGGCATCCTTACCCACCGAAGGCAGGGGGCGACTCTGGGGAACCTGGGTGCCCACCAAACCCGATATGAGCACGGGGGTCTCCCTGATTGCCAGGGATTTACAGGGAATGCTACTGGTCTATGACAGTACCGGGAAGTTAGTATCAACGGTGCGGAAGGGCATGTCCACGGATGTGGAAGGGGTGACCTTAGCGATCGCCGATCTGGTGGGCAGTACCGGACTGCAAATTAAAGCTGATCCAGGAGTTCCTATTGTTTATCTGGGGTTTGGGTTGTTAATGTTAGGGGTGATCATGAGCTACATCTCCCACTCCCAAGTCTGGGCACTGAAGCACGAAGGCTTCCGTTTATGTCGGGGGGGCGCACCAACCGCGCCCAGGTAGCCTTTGAGCGCGAACTCCTCACCGTGTTAGAGCAACTGAGTCAGCAACCTGTGGATGCTACCCCTGAATCGCTCTCCGAGTCCTGCGCTCGTTCCTAAGATTGAACTTATGACCATTCCCCAACCTCCCTCCGAGCAATTTTTAACCTTAGATCAGTCGGCTCAGGTGGATGCAGCCCTACTGTCCTCCCATGAAAAGTTTTTGACCCGGTTGACCCTGTCGTCGCTGAAGTTGTTGAAACATATCGCCCAGGAAAATCAGATCCCTATCGAAAACTTAACCACCCCTCAGGTGATTGCCTGGTTTGAGCAAGATAGCAAAGTTCGCCGGGAGCAAGGGTCTGAAGCTGCTTATCTGCAATGGTGATCAGCAAGCTCCCCCCATTTGCAGCCGTCCATTCATTGGGGTGCTCAAAAGAAAAAATGGGGTCAGCCTGCGTCTAGCTCACTGACCCCATCTGCCGATCCTTGTAAAGAGAGAAGAACACTGAAAATCACTATAAATTTATTGACAAATTTTGTCAATCTCTATTGAGAGTTTTTTCTCAGTAAATTTCAGATGAACTGGATTGACGCTAACCCTTGAGGATGGATTCTGGAAAATCAGGACTTAGATTTTGCACTGAAGCGACTGGAAGACGGCGGCAGCGTTTTTTTCGGCTTGTGGCCCCGTGGTCATCAGTACCACCAAGCGCTGACTATTGTTGAAAATAGTTGCAGCTTCGTAGCGGACAGCAGCCACCTCACGGTTGGAATTGACCAGGGTCAGGGTGCCAAACTGTTGCAGTACCTGCACCGACTGACCGCAAAAGGACAGGGATGTGGTTTGGGCGGTATCTACCTGAAACTGGCTCTCGCTCGGGTAATCTTCAGAAAAGGAGAGGGCGTAATCGGTGAGTTTCCAGGGATGCTCTTCACTCCCAGGGTCATCTACGGGCGCTTTCACAATCAAGAGGGCGGTGGCTGCGGGTTCAGTATCTGCTTGATCAGGGTTGCTACTAATCACCATTGCCACTTTCAGACCCCCAATGTTGACCCCAAAGATACCGGTGGAGCTGGGTGGGATCTGGTAGCTGATCATGCTTTGGGCGATCGCCTCGGCCCGCCGTGGATCAAAGGCATAGCGCACTGCTTTCATTCCCAACCCCATGAGAGCCACCATGACAAGCGCCACAGCACCCGCAGTAATGGCGATGCCTTCCCAGATACTGACGGAGTAATTCTGAGACAACTGGGGGATTGAGGGCGTTGCAGCGGTGGGAGGTAACTGATTCATGGCCGTTTCCCATTGGCACTGCTAGTGGATAAACCATCGTTGTCAGCCATCTGTGATTCCTCTCCCTGCCATCCAGAACTTAAGTCATCCACTGGTTGTCGCGTCCTCTGGCTCAATCGAGATCAACTCCCAGAAAATGATCTAAAAATCGAGTACGCCAGATGAGACGCAAAATCAAGCACCACTCTAAAGCCACGCAGCCAATAAAGAGATAACTGAAGTTACTTAAGCGAGACAATTCAAAAAATTGACGAAAAGCCGGAACCGCAACAATCACAAAGTAGCCCCCTAGGAGCACAACCGCAACCATGGCATAGCGCCAATCACCACTCAGGGGCTCTCCCCCCACCCAGGCGGTCGTTGGCGGCTTGAGAAAGGGGATTAGCAGCAGTTGCCCCATGATCAAAATCGTCACCAGGGCGGTGCGGGGAATTGCCAGATCGACATCGGTGAGTTCGGCCTCAGGAGGGAGATCGAGCACCGCTACCACTAGATAGAGCAAATAGATCAGTAACGATACCAAGGCCAGACTGAGACTGGCCGGGACAATGAAATGCAACATCGAGCGCACCATGCTGCGTCGGGGTAGGGCACCTGGTGTCGCCCAGACGGGAATGAACATGGTGGGGAAGCCGACCCCAATCAGGGCAATGATGGCACTTTGCTTATTTTCCAGGGGAAAGCTATCGGTGACCACCGCCGTGGCAAAAATCAGCAGGGTGACACACAAACCGCGTACCATAAACAGTTTCATCGCATCCTGTACCCCATTGCGAATCCGTTGACCTTCGAGAAAGGCTCGGGGTAAGGCGGCAAAGGAGTCATTGAGCAACACAATATCCGCAACCCCACGGGTGGCTTTGCTGCCACTTTCCATGGCGATCGCCAGATTGGCTTGTTTCAACGACAGCACATCATTGACCCCATCCCCCGTCATAGCGACATAGCGCCCGGAGTCCCGAAGACAGCGCACCAGCCGTGCCTTCTGATCGGGGGTAATTCGCCCAAAGATCGTACTGGTTTGAGCCACTTGGGCAAATTCTGCCGGATCCATCTGGGCAAGCTCCTGACCGGAAACCACCTTGATGTCAGACTGGAGTCCAGCCTGTCGAGCCAGGGCGGCAACGGTTTGGGGATTGTCCCCGGAAATAATTTTGACCTCAATACCCGCACGGGCAAACCCATCCAGGGTGGCTTTCGCTTCGGGACGCAGGGTATCGCCAAAGATCAGAATTCCCAGGGGCGTCAGGGGCGTTGGTAATTCAGGTGGGTCGGCGATCGCCAGTTCTCCTGGGTGATGGGCAAACAACAAGACCCGCAACCCCTGTTCGGTTCCAGCCTGAATCTGGGGTTGCAGGGTTGCGATCAAAGGGGTGACGGCTGCCAGAATTTCTGGGGCTCCCAGGACATAACTGCCGGGGTAATCGGGATGGTCAAACGCCAAAGCACTCCATTTTCGCGCCGAGGAGAAGGAAACTTCTGCCGCGATCGGGCGCACTTGACCTGGACAGACAGCGGCGATCGCCTCACTGGTGCGGTTGCCACTCTGGGTCGTGGCTGCATAATCCCCCAGGATTGCCAAGAGTTCGGCTTCGGGCAGATCAAGGGCCAGGACGGTTTGTAAGTGGATTTGATTGGTTGTCAAGGTGCCAGTTTTGTCTAGGCACAATACATTGATATTGCTCAAGGACTCCACTGCATTGGCCTGTTGGATCAACACATTCTGTCCCAACATCCGCACGGCTCCCAAACCGTAGGCCAGGGTAATGGCCAACAATAAGCCTGCGGGTACTAGTCCAGCAATCACCGCTACCCGCTGCACCACATCGTTCAGGGAATGCACCCGACTGACAAAGCTAATCCCCACTAAAATCCAGAGGAAACAAGCAATCAACTAAAAAAAAACCCCGAATCACCAGGTTAATCTCTTGCTGGAGTGGGGTCTGCATTTGGCGATAGGCTCGGGCTCCGGTCAGTTAACTGATAGGCGGTGGTAGCCGTACCGACCTTCTCGGCTCGGTAGTAGCCACTGCCGCTGACGCAAAAACTCCCTGAATAGACTCCATCGCCCTTCTCTTTGGGAATTAAATCCGATTCTCCTGTCAGCAGGGACTCATCGACCTCCATCCGCTTTTCCCCCACCACCTGACCATCGACTAAAATTTGATCTCCCGGTCGCAGGGGGAGCAAATCCCCCACCACCAAGGCGACCGGATCAACCGTTAGCTCCTCACCCTCCCGAATTACCGTGGCTTGGGGGCGGTGCAGCAGGGCGATTTCATCTAGTTTTTTCTTGGCCCAAATTTCTTGAACAATGTTAACTAATGCCCCCCCAAAGATCACCACCACCACCAACAGGGCATCCCCGACCCGCCCCAGAAATAGAAACACGAGGCAAATGCTAAAAAAACGCGGCGTTGATGAAGGTGAAAATATTTTCCTTCAGGATTTGTCGATAGGGGCGGCTGGTTTGCAGCCTGACATCATTCCCTAAACCAGCGGCCCGTTGCTGAGTGACTTGATCTTGAGTTAAGCCCTGCAACACCACAGTGGCATCTAAAATATCGGACTGACTCATGGAGGAGCGGTGCATAGGGAAAGAGCTGCTGGTTCTAAGCGTCTGTTAAAGTTTGACCGGAGGCGATGGCATACCAGAAGCGTTGCTAGAACGGGTGCAGTTGCTGTCGCAGGAGATCAAACAGGTTCAGCTCAAACTCTTGGGAGAGGGCTTGACAGACCTTGACCCCTCGGACACTGTTGCCCCGCTGATCCAGGGGGGGCGAGAACACCCCAATGCCCATTAAATTCGGGACGATGGCAATAATGCCACCACAGACTCCACTTTTGGCGGGAAGACCGATTTGGTAGGCCCACTCCCCGGCAAAGTTATACATGCCACAGGTGTACATGACACTGAGGATATCTTTGATATACTGACCTGCGATCGCCCGCTCCCCTGTGAGTGGATTGACACCATGATTGGCCAGAGTAGCAGCCATAACGGCCAAATCTCGACAGGTGACCATGACCGAACATTGCTGAAAGTACAAATCCAGGGATTCTTCAATTGGTTCGTCGATCATGCCGAAATTCAGCATGAGATGGGCCATGGCGCGATTGCGATGTCCGGAGGTGCGTTCAGAGACAAACACCGCTCCATCTAAGTAAACATCATGGCCGATATAGCGCCGAAACATTGACAGCAGGCGGTTGAGTCGTTCCGCTGGCCCCTGGCCCTGAATCAGACTCGTCGTGGCGATCGCCCCGGCATTGACCATTGGATTATAGGGACGCTTGGAATGTTCATCCAAAATAATGGCATTGAAGGCATCCCCCGTGGGCTCCACACCCACCTTGGTGAGCAAGTAATCCCGCCCATGATCTTCGAGGGCAAGCCCATGAACAAAGACCTTCGAAATCGACTGAATGGTGAAGAGTTGTTGAAAATCCCCCACCTCAAACACCTGCCCATCCACCGTCACCAGGCAAATGCTGAACAAGTCAGGGTTCACCTTCGCCAGTTCGGGAATGTAGCTTGCCACCTTGCCGATCCCCCACGGGGGTGGTACTGCTGGGTGCAGCGCCTCTAGAAAGGCTTGCAGATCTGCGGGATGGTTTTTCAGCCTGGTAATGCCGTTTTCAACTGCTTCAAGCATAGGGATTTCAGCGCTACCGTTGACGGGAAACGTTTAGGAGTTGGAACCGGGTTGTTGATCATCTAACCATGCTGCCCACAGATCCGGTCGGCGATCGCGGGTACGGTGGTGTTGTTGTTCAGCCCGCCACTGGGCGATCGCCCCATGGTTGCCTGAGAGGAGCACCTCCGGCACCGCCCACCCCTGAAACACAGGGGGTCGGGTGTACTGGGGATAATCCAATAGTCCAGCTTCAAAGCTTTCAGCTTTTAAAGACGCTTCCTTCCCCACTGTGCCGGGTAACAGCCGCACCACGCCATTCATCAGTGCCAGAGCTGGAATCTCACCGCAGGTGAGCACAAAATCTCCCAGGGAAACTTCCCGATCCACTAGATGGAGCACCCGCTCGTCCACGCCTTCGTAGTGACCACAGATAATCACCAGTTGCTCGTAGTTACTGGCAAATTCCTTTAACAGCTCTTGCTTTAGGGGTTCCCCTTGGGGTGTCATCAACAACACCAGCCCGGGGGGAGAGGCTGGGGAGGGATGCCACTGCGGCAAAAATCGGCTCTGGCTTCATCAGCATTCCCAACCCCCCCGCCATAGGGTTCATCATCCACCCGATGGTGTTTATCCGTGGTGAAGTCACGGGGGTTTGTCAGGAAAACCACTGCGATTTGCTTCGTCAGGGCTTTCCCCAAGAGTCCCGAAGTCAGGGGGGAACTAAAAAAATCAGGAAACAAGGTGACAATATCAATGCGCATATCCCCTCCCCGAGGCTCGGAGAGCAGTCTTGGGCGGAGAGCTAGGTCGCATCGTTGACCATCGCCCCTCGTAAAAATCTACGTGCTGCACAGGAGATCTGGCTGACAGTGACAACAGAGCTATGCTAGATCAGCCCCGACCAGAGATCTAGTGCTTATCCGCAGTCATGGCCATGGAGAGGGGAGAAGTTTTACTGCTGCGCCGAGGACAGACCGGGTTGCCACCGTCGTAATTGAAATCCCAGCAATACCCCCAGCCCCACCAGCGTGGTGAGGTAGATGAGAGTGATGATCCGCACCCGCAGGGGTGGTGCTACCCCCTCCACTTCCAGGATCTGCCCCACTTGAAAGGGGCGAAATTGCCGCTCTGCCCCTACCTGGGGAGCTGCCTCCACGGTAACTTGGTGAGCAGCCCCATCAAAAAATTGTTGCTGCCAGACAAATTGTCCCTGGGGATCTGGAATCCCTTCATAGGCAAAGGCAATCCAGTGATTTTCCAGTTGGGTGGTTGTGATCCGCAACAGCACATCGGTGGCGGGTTGATGGGTTTGGGTGTCCATCACTTGTACTTGTAAATGAGCGGGTTGGCCGACTCTGGCATGGCTATCGCCGGAGAGGTGCATTTCCCATCCCTGAGATCGAGCCTGGGTGGGGATCTCAACCGCAGGCGGCACTTCCATGTCGTGGGACATTCCCATGTCGTGTGACATAGCCATCGAATGGGGGGATGGAGCCAGTTCGGCGCTGATGTTGATCCAGAGCAGGGCTGCGATCGCCACCACAATAGCCCCACTCAGCAATAGCCGCACGGATTGCGGCGCGATTGCTCCCGGCTGGATTGCGGATCGCTCTCCGATGACCCCAGCCCCCCCCGGAGGCCGACCATCAATAAAACTCACCGCTAGAATGGCAAAGTTGCGATACTTTACCCAGTTCTCCGACACAGAGAAGGTTAGGGTTTGGGCGATCGGGGTAAAGGCATGGGGGACGATTGGGGTGGCTTGCACCCGCAATTGGTAAGTCCCCCGAATCGGTAACATTTGCTGAAGGGTTAAGATCCCTTGGGGGGCGATCGCTGTCATTTCTAGCAGCTCAGTACCTTCCACCATGGGGAAATCCGTTGTCAACCAGGGCGTTGGATTGGGCGTCAAAATTTGCAGATGCAGATTGACATTCTCCAGGGCATGACCTGCCCCGTCCACTGCTTGCAGGGTCAACTGTACCGGAGTCTGGGGGCTGGTGGCCTCGGCTTCAAACGGCATTATCTGTTGGACAGAGGGCATTGTGGTCAGTCGCACAGACGGTGGGGAAGACTGAGAAACCCCTACCAACCCATAGAAAAATATACCCATCAGGCAAGCCGCACTGATGAGAACAGAGAACTTGAATTTTGACATTACTTAACCCTGAACTTTCACCACACCTGTTGGAAATAGCCAGCCCTTAATGACAACCCACCAGCAAGGTATGATGACGCAGGGAATGAAACTGGTCATGAATGGGCGGATACGTCGTGAAGTAGAGCGTCCAGAGTGTGAGGGAACAGAGCGAGAGGTAGAGGGTCGCTTGGACAGGCGTTGAGAGCGTCCAGCGCCGAACCTGTTGCTGAGTCGAAATCGGAGATTGAGCCGTCATCTTATACCTCGCAGATGAGTGGAGCATGGTAGAAGCAGCGGCGGGCATTCTGGCTGAAGAGCGCCAAGGAGCAGCTCTTTCACAGTTGCGGGACAGCGTTGGGCTTGCACCAAACTTTCCCCGTTTCCTCTGATGGCTGATCCCCACCAGAACCGTGCTAAGTGTTTCTGAAGTTTACTTTACTAAGTCCGCATCGAGACCATTTTGTAACATGTATCTTGATTCGGTTAAGGCAACCGCAACGCCGTCTTACCTCAGTTTTTGACCTGGTAAAAACCAGGAGGGAACTGTCGTGCTGGGTTAAAGTTTCCGGGTACTGGCCCGGTCTACTGCTGCCAGCCTGGGATCGTTCCCGATGAAAAGGGTATAGATCAAAAAACAATATTGGCAGTCACCAACATTGCAGCATACCTCCCCCCCATTTTACTCAGATCAGCTGTTAAAGATCAGAATTAGTTATTTTGCCATACCAAACAGACTCGATCTGGTCAGCGATCGCTAGGGCTTGGGCACGACATGCCTGGTCGAGGAGCACGGTCACATGGCCCAACTTGCGCCCTGGACGGGATTCCGTTTTCCCATACCAATGGACAAAGGTCTGAGGCATGGCTGCTAGGGCTTGCCGATTGAGCCAGTAGTCACTTTTGGCATATTCATAGCCCAGGAGGTTGACCATCACGGCTCCCGGACATTTCAGAGCCGGACTTCCCAGGGGTAGCTGACTCACGGCTCGCAGGTGTTGCTCAAACTGGGAGGTCTCACAGGCATCGAGGGTGTAGTGACCGGAATTATGGGTGCGGGGTGAGATCTCATTAACCAGCAGTTTGCCCTCAGCGGTGTAGAAGAATTCAATGCCAAAGACACCAACGGCCTCCAGTGCGGTCAGGAGGGTTTGGGCGATCGCTTGAGCCGTTTGAATCACTTGAGGCGGCAGATCGGCAGGTACCAATACCCGGCGACAGACCTGTTGATGTTGCTGGGTTTCAACGACGGGATACACCACCACTTCCCCCATTACCGATCGGGCGGCAATCACTGCCAGTTCTCGTTCAAAGGGAATGAAAGCTTCAATCAGAGGTGCCGTCAACCAAGCTTTACTGGGGTCTTGATGCTGACTCCACGCCAGATCCAATGCCGCCTGGTCGGGAAAGATCAAGGTGCCTTGACCATCGTAGCCGCAGCGTCGGGCCTTGAAAACCACCGGAAAGGTGGGGGTAAAGGGTGTTACCAGGGCTTCTCCCCCGATAGTCCAGGGTAAAAAACGGCGGGAACCGGCAGACCCAGTTGCTGGAGAAAACAACGTTGCTGGTACTTGTCTAGGAGGGGGGTCCAGGGCTGTGAGACTGGGGCGAAAGCAAACCCCCGTGAGCCGCTAAGGCAGAGAGAGCTTCGAGATCAATAAATTCATTTTCAAAGGTGATCACCTCACAGTAGGTTGCCAATGCTGCCGTGGCTTCCCTATCTGCGATCGCCGCCAAAATGGTGTGAGATGCCCCAGCCACGGCTGGATCGCTGGCATCGGGGGTTTGAACCACCAGCTCAATTCCCAGGGAGGGAGCGATCGCTGCCATCATCCCGGCGAGTTGTCCCCCGCCAATTACACCGACTCGCTGCAGGAAGCTCATCCGCTCAGCCACACCCTAAGGAGTCCCTGGTTGCCACCCCGGTCTTGGAGTTGACCCCACTGGCTTGTTGACAGAGGCTTTTTAATTGGGCTCCATCCAAAATCGCATCGCTAAAATCTGCCCCGGTGATCTTTGCCCCTGTAAATAACGTTCTCAGCAAAATCGACCCACTCAACACCGCGTCCTCTAAATTCCCTCCCTGCAAGTTCACCTGATCCACCATAGCGTTGGACAAATCTGCCCCCTGTAAATTCACCTTGGTCATGGTTGAGCCACTTAACACCGCGCCGCGCAGGTCAGCACCGGCAAAGTTGGCAAATTCCAGATTGGCATTGGAAAACTCGGCGGTGGGTAAACTCTGTCCAGAAAAGTCCCGACGAGAAAGCTCGGCGTTACTAAAAGAAAGAGGAGGAGGGAAATCCGCAGCCAGAACTGGAGGGACTCCCAGCAGGAGGACAATCACCAGTAACCCTGTCAGTAGGAAGCGCAGCGAACCAGAAAATTGCATGGAGGTTGAGGGAAGGAGACGATGGCTTCGGGAGGCTGGACGATGTGCTAGGGTGGGGACACAGAGGGACTATCCTCCCATCAAGCGCCACCCACTAGCTAAGATCCTAGTTTAAAACCCCCGCCAAAAATGTCGAACTTCTTACTGACTTGGCTTATCTCTGCATTCTCGTTGCTGATCACCGCCAAACTGGTTCCGGGATTAGTGGTCAGTGGAGTGATTCCAGCGGCGATCGCGGCGATTGTCTTAGGCTTAGCCAATGCCATCGTCAAACCCATCTTAGTGGTGTTAACCCTGCCGTTGACGATTATCACCCTGGGATTATTTTTGTTTGTGGTCAATGCGCTGACCTTTTGGATTGTGGGTAGCGTCACCCCCGGATTTAAGGTGGAAGGCTTTATTCCCGCCCTCTTGGGTTCGGTGGTACTGACCTTGATTTCCAGCCTACTGAACAATCTCCTCAAGTAGGAAGGGTTAACTGCCACATTTCAGCCGTGAGGAAGGGCTTAATGTTCTACGAGACTCAGTCTCTGGATTGCTGGAACCATCACGGTATCTCCGGCTGCCATGAGCCTGGGAACCTGGGTGCATAGTTGACCGGGAGTCCCCAACGTTAAATCCGGGGGGAATGCACCGGGTGTCAAAGCCCCCGAGGTTGCAGTGCCGTTCTCAGATAATCACCTTGAGATCATTCAGGATCCCCGCCCCCATGACCCGTGCGCCCCTCAGCTGGACAGACCTAGAAGCACTCACAGCCTTGCAAGTTGATCCGGTCAATGGCCCCACCAATGCCCAAGCTCGGTTGCGCCTCTTCGGTCACACTGAAGCGGAGGTCAGGCTGACGCTTTACCGTGATCACCATGCGTGGTGCCCTTATTGCCAGAAAGTCTGGCTGTGGCTGGAGGAAAAACAGATCCCCTACCGCATCGAAAAAGTAACGATGTTTTGCTATGGGGAAAAAGAGAGCTGGTACAAACGCATGGTGCCCTCCGGCATGTTACCTGCGATCGCCTTAGACGGACACCTGATCACGGAAAGCGATGACATTCTCATGGCTCTGGAACAGGTATTTGCGCCCCTGGGACAGGGCATGGAAGACCCCACGGTGATTCCCCTGCGGCGACTGGAACGACTCCTGTTTAGAGCGTGGTGTAATTGGCTCTGCTATCCCACAGGGTCACCCCAGCAAGAGCAACGCCAGCGGCAACAATTTACAGCTGTCGTCGGCCAGGTTGAGACAGCCCTAGCCCGTACCTGCGGTTCCTATTTTCTGGAAGAATTCAGCACCGTCGATGTGATCTTCACCCCCTATGTCGAGCGGATGAATGCCAGTCTCTACTACTACAAGGGCTACTCGCTGCGAGAAGAAAACCCTCACTTATCGGACTGGTTTGATGCCATGGAAAGCCGACCCACCTATCGCGGCACCCAGAGTGACTTCCATACCCACGCCCATGACTTACCACCCCAGATGGGAGGCTGCTGGGAAAATGGTGAGCCTCAAATGCTTCTGAATAAGGCACGGGTTGATAACGGCCCATGGAGTGGGTTGCCCGATGCCACCTACCCAGAGCCAGACAATTCCCGAGGGGAAGCCCTCTCCCGAGTGATCAAGCACCGCAACAACCTGATTCGGGTGAATCCCGCCGATGACCACCTCTTTGAGGTAGCCCTGCGTTGTGCGCTGACCTTGATGATCACCGGGGAAGTCTGCACCCCACCCATGGGATCTGACTCGGCGTTGCGTTATTTACGCGATCGCATTTGTGTCCCTCGGGATATGTCTATTTACGCGGCTAAACGGCTACGGGAAGCACTGGAAAAAACTGCTGCCTTAGTTGGGGCTGGACAAGGTACACCGATTCCAGTTCCACATCGTCGGGATCAAGACCCAGCTAACTTTGCCAGCCCTGCGTAGACATTACTTCGTAGTCCTTGCTCAAACGTCGGCAGGAATTCCACCAGGCAAACGTTCGCTCCGCAATCCATGGTTTGGGTAAAATCTCAAATTCAGCGCTATGACGACAAATCACTTCAACCTCAGCCCCAGTTAATTGGTTGACGACCCGAGCAAAATTGGCTCCAATAAATCCCTGGTCTACCCAGACATTGCTGAGATGCTCAGTAGCAGCCTCGCTCGCTTCGAAGACCACAGCTGCCCCGCCTAAGCGCTCTGGACAACTGGCCTCGATAACAACCACTGCAATCAGCAAACCTAAGGTATCGACGAGGATAAATCGCTTCCGTCCTTTAACCTTTTTCCCTGCGTCGTAGCCGTAGACCTCCCCCTTTTGTCCGTCGTTTTGACGGATTGAGAATCGAGGATAGCAGCGCTTGCCTGAGTTGTCTTGCCAGTCGCTTGCCGAAGTTGGATTCTCAACTGGTCATGGACTGTTGCCAGATGCCTAATCTCTGCCAATGTCGTAGATAGTTATAGACCGTTTGCCAGGGTGGAAAGTCGCTTGGCAACCCTCGCCAAGTACAGCCCTCTCGTTGCACGTAGAATATGGCATTAACAATTTCACGAAAGTCAACTTCTCTCGGATGGCCAATTGCTGATTCAGCAGGGAGCAAGGGTTCTATCACCTTCCACTCGGCATCAGTTAAGTCGCTGGGATACTCTTTGCGAAGCATCTTGTTAGAATTGAGTGCTGACTTCAGCTTCACTCACGAGGTTTGCTTCTAACTTGCAACTTCTTCTTTCTTTGGAAACAGACTCTAAGAGGATGTTTTAAAAGTCTTCCTGGGTGTATCCAACCACTCAGACCACCTAGAGACCGCTACGACAGAATCAGGGTTTATGGATTTTAGATTGCACCACTGAGTCGTATTTGAGGCTCAAGCCGACCCTTTTAAAACATCCTCTAAAGCATCAAGATTCATAATGACTAGAATTGTATCTGCAAATCATAGAGATTTTCCATAACAGTCATTGGTTTAGAGAGGTCATGAAATTCCGCATATCTACCGTAATTCCAAAATTTTATTCAATTTATTTATATTAATACAGTTTGAATTAAATTCTGGGGATCTAAATTTTGGTCACGAGATTTAATTTAAACCAAGGTGCATTAGATCAAATGAAATACTGGCGATAAAATTGGCTTCAAAAGCTTTCCCATAAAGCTTTTGGGCTTATAGTTAATTTTTGTTAAAAATTGCGTAAAAACCGGAAAAACTGCTGATACCAGGTAGAAATTTTCAATTACTTGAGTGCCAGACAATTTTAGATTTTTTCTAAGAAATCCGTTGAATTTGTGTTTTTTAGCGTACAGTTCAAACTAGTTAAATCATTTATGGTTTTCTCAATTCACACGCTTGAACTCAACACTTCAACTCAACAAAACTTCAACTCAACATAGGTAATCATCATGAATTATCTGAAGGGGATACTTGTTTCTGCTGCTTTTACCTCTCTTACCCTGACTGGAGTCTCAATGACCTCTGCAGTAGTGGTGGCAACGCCCCTACCTTCGTCGCAGACTGCACCTGCTCCCAAGAAGAGTTGTCAGCCGCTCTCACTGCGAGTCGAAACCGCAGGTCGGCCTTTGAATATTCGGGCCAGTAGCAATCTCAATGCTCCCGTTGTGGGCACCATCCCTAACGGGACCTTGATCGCTGCCAGAACCTTAGATCCGGGCAAGCACTGGGCAGCGATTACCACTCCTTCTGGGGGGAGTGGGTGGGTTTCTACAGATTATCTGACCCTACCAAACCAGCCTGGTAAGAGTTTCCTGGTTGCAGCTTGTACCTTTTATTGCCCAGGCTGTCCTTTCCCACCCAAAACCTGCTGTCTGGTTTGCTAAATCGTCGATTTTTCTGCTTCCCCGACCCCTTAGTGCAGACTAGGGGGTTGTTTTATGGAAGCTCCATCCCATTTAATACAAGCAGAGTCATCCCTGGGAAGGCAGATTAATATGGTGCGGTGCTGTCAAAACCCCAGAAATTTTATCAGCTGTCTAGTAGTTTTTGGGTTGGCCACGAGTCAGAGCAACGGATGCATTCAGGCTGCCAGTGCTCAAATCACCCCTGACTCAACTTTGGGAGCGGAGCAGTCGGTTGTTGTCCCCAATGTTTCCTTCAACAACCAGATGGGCGATCGGATTGATGGAGGGGCAATCCGTGGTGGCAACTTGTTCCATAGCTTTCTGGACTTTAATATTGCCTCGGGGCGTGCAGCCTATTTCACCAATCCCAGCGGGGTAAGCAATATCTTCAGTCGCGTTACGGGCACGAGTATCTCTAACATTCAGGGAACTTTAGGGGTTTTGGGCACCGCGAACCTATTTTTGATCAACCCCAATGGGATTCTATTTGGGCCTAGAGCCAGCCTGGATCTGCGGGGTTCTTTTGTCGGTTCCACGGCCAGCCAGATTCAGTTTGCTGATGGTACGCGATATAGTGCGCGGGATCCCCAAGTTTCGCCATTACTCACCGTCAGCCTGCCCATTGGGTTGCAATTTGGAGACAACCCCGGAGCCATTATCCAGCGGTCCCAAGCCATTAACCCGATCTCTCCCAATTTTGCCGGGGAACCGGGGGGACTTGAGGTTGATCCCGGTGAGACCCTGGCATTGATTGGGGGTGAGATCCTGCTGGAGGGGGGCAATATCACCGCGCCCAGCGGTCGGGTAGAGTTGGGGAGTGTTGGTAGCAATGCCCTGGTGAGTCTGCAGCCTGAAGCGCAGGGCTGGAGCTTTAGCTATGGAGGGGTTTCAGCCTTTCGAGATATTCAAATTACACAGCGTCAGGAGCAGACATCGCTGATTACTTCTGTGATTGATGTCAGTAGTAGTCTGACCCTAGGACAGCCGTTGCCGAGTGGAGAAATTCAGTTACAGGGTCAACACATCAAGATTAACGAGGGCACGGAAATCATCGCGGCTAACTTGAGTGATCAGCCCGCTAACAGTCTGCTGATCAATGGGTCGCAGTCCGTGGAACTCTCGGGCAGTCAGGGTGGAGGGAGCATGATTGTGCTAGCTCTGGGAGCTGGACCTGGGGGGAATTTAATCATTAACACCCCATCCCTCACCGTTCGTGATGGTTCACAAATTACCACAACCACATTGGGCAGCGGTCGAGGCGGCAATCTGATTATCAATGCCCCGGCCCAAGTCGAGATTACGGGCGGGACACGGAACCAGAGTGGCCAATTGCTCCTCAGTACGCTCTTTGCTGGGACAGCAGGCAGTGGTGATGCTGGCAGCATTACGATCAATACCCCCCGGCTTTCGATCTTGGATGGGGGGTAGGGTGTCCACGGAATCGACACCGGTTGCATTTACTTCTTCAACCGTGACGGGACGGGGGGGGTACTTGATCGTCAGAGCCTCTGAGGCTGTGATCCTGGATCATGGCACGATGACAGCCAGGTACCCAGGGGGGGGGGAATCGCTGGCAATATTGACATCACGACTCCCCAACTCATCTTGGATGCAGCATCCTTGATTGCCGCCATTGCCCAGCCTAATTCCGTTGCCAATGGCGGCAATATTTTCATCCAGACGGGCAATTTGCAGATCCTGAATGGTTCGGAAATCTCGGTGAGTGATTTGGGTGCTGGGGACGCAGGTAATTTAAGGATCTCCGCTAAGGAAATTCTGCTAAGCAATCAAGGGCGGATTTCTGCCCAATCGGCCTCTGGAGAGGGAGGCAATATTCAGTTAGAGGTGCAAGATTTGTTGTTGATGCGTAACCGCAGCGATATTTCCACCACCGCTGGACTGGCCGGATCGAGGGGAAATGGGGGGAATATTTCGATTCAAGCTCAGAATATTGTGGCCTTGGATCGGAGCTTGATTACAGCCCAGGCCTTTGAGGGTCAGGGGGGCAATATTCGGGTAGTAGCCCGGGGGGTTTTTCTGTCTCCCGACAGCTTCATTAGTGCCAGTACGCAGTTGGGCATTGCCGGGACGGTGGAGGTTAATCAGCTGGAACAACCCCCCGAAGCGGGTCTGGTTGCCCTACCTGCAACGGTGGAGGATATTTCAGGTTTGGTTGATCCCACCTGTGCCGGACTGCGAGGGAGAACCCCCAGTGAATTTTATGTGACGGGGCGCGGCGGTGTTCCCGAGAGCCCCGATCAGCCAATGGTGGAGCATAGTCTGCTCCAGGATCTAGGAACGCCTGTAGCCACCCATGAGGGCAATCGAGCAGGACGGCCTATCTCCTTTCCTAGCATTACCCAGCCCCAATCTGAGCAGATTGTGGCTGCTCAAGGCTGGGTGATAAACTCTCAAGGCAATGTTGTCCTGACCTCTACTCCCTATCCTGCTACTGATGGGAATCCTTGGCTGACCTCTGTTGTTTGTCTGCACTAATATGGGATACCGCCATTGCAGACGTAGGTTGCTCCTGGGTCTGTTCCTGGGTCTATTCCCTTCGCAACCGCTTTGGGCACAGACAAATCCCTCACGCATCGAACCGTTTCACGAGGCTGTCCCGCAGCAACTTGACCCGTTGCTGACCCGGCCTAACCTGCCGCTGGAACCCGCTGTACCCACCCCATCTCTGCCACCACCGGAGACTCTTTTACAACTATTACCCCCATCCGAAGCACCAGAACCAAAGCCCTCCGTTCCTGGCAGTATCACTGTTAAGCGGTTTGAAGTCATGGGGAGCACAGTTTTTACCCCCGAAGATCTCGCCCAAGTGACCGCTGCTTTCACGGGGCATCCGATTTCATTTGCCGAGCTACAGCAGGCTGCCGCAGCCGTAACCCAGCACTATATCCAAGCTGGTTACATCACGACAGGAGCCTTGATTCCATCGGGACAGGTGATTACAGCCGGGATCGTGAAGATTCAAGTGATTGAAGGCACACTAGAATCGATTCAAATTACCGGAACCCACAGGCTGAACCCGAACTATATCCGCAGTCGTTTAGCCCTGGGAGCCAAGATACCACTGAATGTACACCAGGTGTTTGCAGCTTTACAATTGCTCCAACTGAATCCTTTGATTGCGAGTTTGTCTGCGAATCTGACGGCCAGTGCCCATCCAGGCAAGAGTGTTTTGGAGGTCAAGATTACTGAGGCTCCAGCCTTTGATGCTGAATTGACCTTTGATAATGGTCGCTCACCCTTGGTCGGGGGGCAATCAACGGGGGCTGGCGCTGGTGCAAGCAGATTTGCTGGGGCAGGGAGATAGCATCCGGGTTGCCTATACCAACACCGATGGCAGCAATGAAGTCAATGTTGCCTATGCCCTCCCGGTTAATGCCCACAATGGAACCTTCCGGGTGCGCTATGACCGTACCTGGAGTCAGGTAATTGAACCCCCTTTTGCAGAACTGGACATTCGTGGCAACTTGCAGGAGCTGGATCTCAGCTTTCGCCAACCAGTGATTTTGACCCCTGAACGCGAGGTGGCACTGGGTGTCGGTGTGTCTCACCAAGCATCTGAGACTTTCATTTTGGGAATTCCCTTTCCCCTGTCTCCGGGTGCCGATGAACAGGGACACACCCGTCTGTTGGTGGTGAACTGTTTTCAAGAGTGGACACAACGGGGACAAGACTCTGTTTTTGCTGCTCGTTCTGAACTCAGTGTGGGCTTGGGAGTTCTGGATGCAACGCTGCAAGAGACTCCCCCCGATGGGCAATTTATTGTTTGGCGTGGACAGTCCCAGTGGGTGCTGCAAATCAGGCCGGATACGCTCGTTTTGCTCCGATCGGATTTGCAACTGGCGAACCGCCCCCTTGTTCCCCTGGAACAGTATGGTTTGGGGGGACTGGAGAGTGTGCGGGGTTACCGTCAGGATGCACTGCTGACGGATAACGGAGCCTTTGCCTCAGCAGAATTGCGTGTCCCGATCTATCGAACGACCCACGGACGAGGCTTGTTACAGTGGACTCCTTTTCTAGAGGTAGGGAGAGCTTGGAACAGTGGGGGACGGGCAAATCCCAACCCCAATTTCTTGGCGGCCGTGGGCATGGGCGTGCGGTGGCAGTGGAGCGATCGCGTGCTGGTGCGCTTAGAGTCGGGGGATTCCCTTGGTGGCGCTAGACACCCCGTTGACCCGAACCCTCCAGGATGATGGTTTGTACTTTTCCGTGGTTGTGAATCCCTTTTGACAACGGTTCGAGGCTCCCATGCGTGATGGTCAGTCCCATCAACTCCGGCAAATCTGGAAGCAGCTCCTGCGGTTCTGGCTCCCCTTCAGTCTGGCATTTTGCTGCAGTTTCGTTGGGCAGGTAGTGAGGGGACAGCTCGCGATCGCGAGCTGGGAGATCCCCCCGAGCGCAATTCGCTGCTGTTCCCCAGGTGGAAGCTGGCAATGCAGCGTTTACCGCTGGACAGTTGAGTCTCGCCATTACCATCTGGCAGCAGGCACTCCAGCAGTATCAGCAACAGGATGACCTCTTGAATCAGGCAATGGTGCTGGGGAATCTAGCCTTGGCCTATCAGGAATTGGGACAATTCGCAGCAGCAAACCAAGCGATCGTGAGGAGTTTAAAATTGCTCCCAGCCCAGGTACAAGGCTCCCAGCCCACCGTTGCCCTGGTTTTAGCTCGGGTTTGGAACACTCAGGGAAGTTTGCAGTTTCGCCAGGGGCACTATGAAGCCGCACTCACAACCTGGCAACAGGCCACCGCAGCCTATACTCAGGCCCAGGACACGGTGGGGATGATCCGCAGTCGCCTTAACCAGGCGCAGGCACTCCGTGCCCTCGGGCTCTATCACCAGGCAATGACCCTGCTGCAACAGCTTAACCAAACCCTGCAACAGCAGCCGCAGTCATTGATCACAGCTGTTGCCTTGCGGAGTTTGGGGGATACCCTGGGGGTCATCGGGGATCCCCATTTAGCCCAGCAAACCCTGGAGCGGAGTTTGGCGATCGCCCGTAGGTTGGAGAATTCCCCCGCGATCGCGGCGGCATTGTTGAGTCTAGGTAATACCGCTCGTGCCCAAGCCAATGTCTCATCGGCCTTAGCCCTCTATCAGCAGGCTGCAACCACAGACCCCCCCCTCGTCCCCGTTACAAGCTCAGGCACAACTCAATTCCCTGAGTTTAAGCGTCGATCTAGGGCAATGGGCCACTGTTGATCAACAGTGGCCGCAGCTCCAAGCAGCGTTGCTGAAGCTGCCCCCCAGTCGTGACGCCACCGATGGCATGGTTAACCTTGCCCAGAGCTTGATCCGCCGCCGCCTGCAAGACCCCCCCCSTCCCTAGCTGGCTCTCCCCCTGGACTGCGATCGCTCAAATTTTGGCAACCGCTGTGCAGCAGGCTCAAGCCTTGGAAGATCCACGATCGCAGTCCTTTGCCCTGGGTTCTCTGGCCATGGTGTATGAGCACACCCAGCAATGGCAATCGGCTCAACACCTCACCCAGCAGGCGTTACAAATCCTGCAGTTTAGTCCAGATCTGGCCTACCGCTGGCAATGGCAGCTGGGTCGGATTCTCAAGGCTCAGGGCGATCGCACAGGGGCGATCGCCGCCTATGAAGCTGCCTTACAGTCGCTCCAGACCATTCGCGGCGACTTGGTCGCCATGAACCCCGCAGTGCAATTCTCCTTTCGTCAGAGTGTGGAACCAGTTTATCGGCAGTTGGTGATGCTGCTGTTGCAAATGGGAACTCCTACCCAGGCCGATCTGCGACAAGCTCGCAGCACCATTGAAGCCCTGCAACTGGCGGAGTTAGATAATTTTTATCGAGCTGCCTGTGTCTCTGCTAACCCGATCCTGCTGGATCAGGTTGTCGATCAGGTAGACCCCGCTGCCGCTGTTGTTTACCCGATCATTTTGGCAGACCATCTGGAGGTAATTCTGAAATTGCCCCGGCAACTGGAGTTGCAGCACTACTCGGTGTCCCTCCCCCCTGGTCAGGTGGAGAAGATTCTCGAACAGTTACAACAGCAACTGACTCGCCCTTATACCACTCCAGAGGGGAAAGCCCTTGCCCGCCAGGTCTATGACTGGTTGATCCGCCCTGCCGAAGCCATGTTAGCCCAGTATCAGGTGGAGACCCTTGCCTTTGTCATGGATGGCTCCCTGCGCAATTTGCCCATGGCAGCCCTCTACGATGGTCGACACTACCTTGTGGAAAGGTATAGGATTGCTCGCGCTCCAGGTCTCCAGCTCCTCGATATGGCACCCCTAGCGCAGCAGCCTTTACAAGTCCTGAAGGGTGGTCTCACGGAGGCGCGGCAAGGCTTTGCAGCTCTACCCTACGTAGGGCAAGAACTGAGGGCAATTCAATCAATCATGCCGGGTCGTACCCTGTTGAACCAGGCGTTTACCGTCGCCAATCTCCAGCAGCAATTTAATGCCCACCCCTTCTCGATTGTCCATCTTGCCACCCACGGTCAGTTCAGTTCTAGATCGGCAGATACCTTCCTCCTAGCCTGGGATCGACGGATTAATGTCAATGAATTGCACGAACTATTTTTAGCGACGGATCGCCGTCAAACAGCGATCCAACTGTTAGTTCTCAGTGCCTGCAAAACCGCAGCAGGGGATCGACGGGCAGCCCTGGGACTGGCGGGGATTGCCCTGCGGGCTGGGGCACGCAGTACCTTGGCCTCCCTCTGGTATGCCGACGATCAATCCAGTGCCTTGCTGATTCAATCTTTTTACCAGGGATTAGGACAGGGGATGTCGAAAGCCGCAGCGCTTCGCCACGCGCAGCTACAACTCTTGAAAAGTCCAGACTTTCGCCACCCTGCCTATTGGGCTGGATTTGTTCTCCTGGGCAATTGGTTGTAGGAAGTGGTGGCGATCGCCGCTGTCTCTGGGATCAGGGGGACTGGGGCGATCGTCCCTAGTCCTACAGATTCGAGGAGTCCCTGCCAATCCTGCATCCAGACTCCATCCTGGGGGTTCTGGATCCGCAGCTCTGCAAGTAAGGTCAGGGCATCAAACCACAGCCCCTGTTGGGCATAGATCTCCACCTGCTGCTGAGGGCTAGCAACGGCTAACTGTTGTAATAAAGCCTGATTGGGCGGCACTCGCTGAATCCAACCATTGACAGACATAAAGCTCGCGGGGGTCTGGTCACCACAGTAGATCGTAAAAAACCACTGGTAACGTGTTCCCAAGCTGAGGGAGGCAACGGTGGTGGGGAGAGACACCTGCATCAGACCGGGAACCACTGCGGTTCCTTTGAGGATCTTGCGGTAGATGACGTTATCCTGGGCATCTTGGAGCACAAATTCCACCCCATCCTCCGGTTGCAGCGCCACGGGGAGATAGAACCAAAAGCTGGGATAGGGGGTGAGGGTGAGTCCCCCCACCTGCTCTGTCGCCGCCACGACCACGGTCGGCGGCGACTGCGGCGGCTGGGGCATGGCTGGCACCAAGGCCGTCAAAGCTGGATCGCTCACCAGACAGCCCCCACGACTGGCACCGCCACGCCGCCGTCCACTGGGCGCTCCTTGATCCTCGGGTAGGGACGGGAGCACAAACTTCAAGGCTGACGATCGGGGTTGGAGGGTTGTGGGGGACTCTCCTCCAGACTGCCCCGACCTTAGCTGTATTGTTTGGATCACCCTGTCAACCGATCGGGAAGGCTGACTCTCAACCCGCAGAGGCACTATCAACCCAGCCGCCATTAGCAGAAATACGGGGAAGGTAAGCTTCATACCGAAACAGGGAAATGATGACCCCTAACAAATATATTTAAATTTTAGGGGTTACCGATGATTGTGGAAACCGTAGTTGGCTAGAAATAACACCACACTCCCCGTAAGGATACTAGCAAGGGCTGCGGGTACCCAGGGTACCCAACCCCCCATCAAAAACAGACCAAAACAGAGACCCCAGAGACTGAAGACAGCGATCGCCCCGCGCAGTAAGCCAACCCGCCAGCGGGTTCCCGAGATCAGGATGGCTGTTAAAACTGCCCAGCCCCCGATCCAAGCCATTTCTAGAGGCTCCGGCCACACCCATAGCAGCGATCGCCGATCTAAAACAGCACTGAGAATTTGACTGACGAGATGGGCCTGAACAATTACCCCCGGTAGATGGAGACGATTTCCCTTGGCATCAAGATAGGGGGTTCCCCAGTAGTCGTTCGGACTGGGAGCCGTGACTCCAATCAGCACAATACGGTTGTGGAAGCGCTGGAGATCGACCTGTCCAGAGAAGAGATCCTTCAGAGTCACCTGGGGAGCGATCGCGGCTGGGTCTGGGAGGGATCGGTAATTGAGTAAGATTTGGCTACCGCCAGTATCGAGTCCCTGGTAGCCCCCAGACTGGGGATTCAGGGGTTGGATGATCACCGAACCCAACTGTAATTTGTGGTCGGGGGTCAACCGGGGGGGAATGCCCATGGCGGCCAAGTAGCGCAATGCGAGTTGTAAGTTAAAGGCATATCCAGAGGCACAACGGGATGCTGGTGCTGGTATCATCGTCAGTAATTGTCGCCGCAGAATATCATCGGCATCGGGGACAAAATCACTAAACCCCAGGCGATCGGGAGAAATTTCTGGAGGCGGTGCCACTCCTGGATCTTCTAACTCTGGAGCACTGGTTTTGCAGACGGCAATCAGATGTTGATTCTGGTGCAGTTGTCGGATCAAGGGCTGATTTTCAAGATCGGTGGGGAAATCCCGGTACACATCCAGGCCAATCACGCGGGGCTGATAGGGGACTATTGTCCTCAACACCTTTAACAGGGAGCGATCCGAGAGCGATCCCCGTGGCCGCTCAGATTGTTGAGCCTGGATATCTGCTTCTGTGATCGTGACCACGAGCAGGCGAGAATCCGGGCGTTCCGCAGGCCGCAGGCGCAGGAACTGGTCATAGGCATTCAGCTCCCAGGTTTGTAATAGCCCCACTTGCCGCAGCAGCAAGATAACCAGGGTGATGCTCAAGCTCATTGCCCCTCGCTGCCAGAAGTGCAGCTGGGGTCGTAGAGGTGCTTGTCCATGGGTTTGGAGGCTCTGCCAGGTGGGGGGGTGTTCGGCCAGATTCTGGAAAATTACCGGTAACCAAGTGGCACAGGGAAACTGATTTTCCAAGCCCTGGAGGCGTTGTCGCGCTTCACGCACGGCTAAATAGAGGGATTTTCCCCCAGAAAAAGCTTTGAGAAAATACTGTAAAAATGCTTGGGCAACCCGGTCAGGAACCGGCTCGCGCATCACAATCAGCTGGGGAATGGGCAGTTCTAGTAAATTGGGCACCAGTCCCAAGCCATCACAGGAGTTAAAAATTGCCAGCACCAATCCGCCCTCAATGGCCTTACGCAAGGCGTATTTCAGTTGATCTAGCGTCAGATGTTCCCTGGGATTGACAAAGATCCGTCCGGAGCCAGCTTGATCGGGTCGGGAGCTATGCCCGGCAAAAAATAAGATGTCCCAGCCAGCTTCCCAGAGTTGATCCGTAATATCCCGTAAGTTGGGTTCAACCAGGAATTTGACCGTGGCGTTGGGGAGTTGCTCCAGTAACTTGCGGTCTGCCTGAACATCAATGGCCTCACTGTTCCCCAGAATTGCCAGAATTTTCACGGTGCTGCGGGGTTGCCAGCACCGCTCTGGGCGCTCAAACGTGGGATGACTCAAGGCGAGTTCCATCTGGGTATAGCGCTCTAGCAAGGACCATCGATGCCAGGGCAGGCGTTGTAGCAGGGGATCAGCGGTTTGCAAGACCATCTGAATGGGCTCGGTTGCCAGGAGTTTCTCCAGCAGTTTTTCTCGTATTGGTTGCAGTTCTGCCCCACTGAGCCACTGGTTGAGTGCGGCCAGCAGCATCGCTGCGTGGTGCTGACAGTCTCCTAAAAAAGAAATGTTGGTGACTTGGGCGGGGGGTAGCGTCTAGACGTAAACCCCACCCTAGGTTGCGATACGATGTCTGCCACTGAGCATAGAGAGGAGGCAGTTCGGGCATGGGGGGAAAGCGACCGGTGATTTCCAGAAATGGATGCTCCCCGCTTTCCCCCATCTGCAGCGTCACCGGGAATCCCAGCTCAAAGCTGCCTTCACCGATTTTGAAGACCACTAACTTTGTCATCGCGATCGCCCCTTACCCGCCGGAGACTAGATTACAAATGACTCGATAAAGTTCGTTCCCTTCCAGTTCACTTGAACATTGAAGATCTCCCCCACCGAGCCAGCAAATTGCAGTTGGATATAGTTATCAATGCTTCTGGAGCAGGCTTGGAGAAATACGTTACCTGATGCATCAACCACGGCCAGTTGCAAATCTGCGGGTAAAAACAGCGAGTTAGCCCCTGGGTGAACTTGGAGGCGAATGCTTCTGCGAGTGGACTCGGGGGTTGGGAGGGGCATGAATACCGGCAATCTAATTTCTACAATTAAGATTACCGCTAGATCTCCCAATCGCATCTTGAGGTTGACCATCTTGGCACGCCGCACGCCGGTTTCTGCCAAACTATCGGGGGGACAATTCCAGGCCCTCTAATCCCCGAAAGCTGAAGGCTGGATGGCCGTCCATTAAGGCGGCGATCTCCTGCCAGGTTGCGTCAAACTGTCCCTGTAGCCATTGCCCCAGCTGCACCAACGGCCGAGCCTCCATCGGAGGTTGGACACCGAGATCGGCGGCACCTTGGAGGTGATGCAAGTAGGCAACACAGCTTTCGACGGGTTGTAATTGGCTGAGGGACAACTCCTCAACCCCTGCGGTTTGGGTAAACCCTAAAATCGCAGCCTGCCGTTGGGAAGGGTCGATGTGGACGATCACATACCCCAGGCGGTCTTCCCAAACCTCGGGGGGAACGGGGCAAGTTGGCTGATCCGTCCACAGAGGGCGACACTCAAGCCGTCCCAACCCCGTGACCACCAGATCCGCTACATCACTACAGCAGCGGATCATAGGGTTCCAGCTATCCCCCGATTCTAGATCCGTATCAATGGCTAATAGTTGCAGATAGTCTCGCATCACCCAAACCGCGAGGGTGTTATAGTACACCTGTTCAGATTTTTGCGGATCTGGCTGGTCAGCAGCAAAGGTCTGGGCGAATTGCCGTGCCTTTTTGATAATGGGCAGTGGCAAAGCAAAATCATGGATGGAATTCATTAGCATTTACCCCGATTATTGAGTGTCCTATTGTATGTATCGGTGGTTTTCACCAAACTTACGCAGCCGGGGCAAACATTGTCGCTGATAAAAGCTGCTTAAGGTGGACATGGGCACTCCCAAATCCTCAGAAAGCTGTCGCCATGTGGTTGCAGGGGGCAGACGATGTAAAATCAAAAACTGGCAGGTAATCGTGGGGTGATGGTCCAGATGAATCTGCAATTCCTGTTGGGGGTCTTCCTCCACCCAGTCTTGGGTGATCTCGATCATCGGTGGGAGATCCGGAGCCGCCGCTAAGGTTTCGATGGGGTTGGCGGATTCAAAGTTGTCCAGCGGTCGAGGCGTTGGTTCCGAGGAGTGATCCTGAGAAGCCTGATTGTAAAAATCGCTAATTCGCCATCTCAGGTAGGCATTGAGCCATCTCAAGAGTTTACCGCGTTCAGGGTCAAAGCAAGGCCCAGTGGTAGACTCACAGAGATTACGGCAGAGATAGAGCCAGGTCTGTTGCAGTGCATCTTCGTAGTAAGGGGATGAATGATGCCACAGCCGCCCCGACTGACTGATCAGCCGAATCATTTGGGTCAGTCCCTGGCGACGTTCGAGACTGTTGGGGGGGGACTGACAGGTTTTGATCACCAGTCGATTGAGCACGGTCTCGAGTTTTTCGGCTGGCTCATTTGCATCAGCGGGCTGTCTAAACTGTATCGGTGGCAGGATAGTCTCTGGCACCAGCCCTCTCCCAGCATGGCAACATCCAGCCTGCTCAGTCTGAGTTTCACAATGCTTGAGAAACCACAACTGGGATGGACAGGTTTGTCCAATGGTTATTGTTTCACACCTCAAGAGCGTCCAGAAGCTGCGGTTCAAGAATGTCGGCTTGTTCGTGGCGATAACGGGTTATGCTTCCCCTTAATTTTAATCGGGGCGATGAACTTTCAGGAGATCAGCGATGTCTAATAGACTGGTAACGTTACGTGGGGAATTTCAACTATGCTGAAGCTTACCTCAACTGCACTGCTGCTGGCAGCAGCTATGTCTCTGGCGGCGATCGCTGCACCAGCAGCTCAGGCTGGACAGGATCGGAACTACAACAGTGGTCCCTTCCGCACCTCCTATCAGGGCCCCAATGTCAACTATTACAACGGTCCCAACCGTACCCATTACCAGGGTCCCAATGTCAGCTATTACAACGGTCCCAACGTTGACTATGTCCGCGGGTCTAACAATACCTACTATCGTGGCCCCAACAGCGACACCTTCACCCAAGTTCCGGCTGGGCAGGATCGGAACTACTACAGTGGCCCCAACCGCACCGTCTACAACGGTCCCAATGTGGACTATTACAACGGCCCCAACCGGACGCTCTACCAGGGTTCCAATGTCGGCTATTACAACGGTCCCAACGTTGACTATTTCCGCGGGCCTAACAATACCTACTATCGTGGCCCCAACAGCGACACCTATACCAAAGTAGGGAATTAGCAAGTCGCTGATTGACAATGGATACTCGACTCAGCCTGACCCTTGAACTGCTATCCGGCGGCAGAGCCTGCTACGCTCATAGGTGAAAAACCTTCAGGAAAGAGCATGCAGGAGATCTCTGCCGCTTCCTTGTGTCCCCCCGCCGTAATCCAGCCGGACTCCCTCGATATTCAACTCCTAGTCCTGGATATTGACGGCACGATTGCGGGAGAGTCTAATCAAGTGAGCCAACCCGTTTTGGAGGCAATTCAGGCGGTGCAGGCCAAGGGAATTTCCGTGGCGATCGCTACGGGTCGTATGTACTGCTCTGCCCTCCGGTTTCACCAAGCCATTGCCTCCCCCTTGCCCTTGGTGGCTTACCAAGGTGCCCTGATTCGTGACCCGGTGACCGAGACTGTGCATCGGCATTGGGCGGTTCCTGAGGTTTTAGCCCACCAGCTGTTGGACTATTTTGAACAGCCCCATCTGCGATCGCAGCTTTCGGTACATTTTTATGTGGGAGACCAGCTCTATGTGCGAGAGTTGACCCCCGAAACCCTAGACTATGCGGCCCGTTCTGCGGTGACCCCAATCCCCGTGGGAGATCTGCGCCCAGTGTTGCGGGATCAACCTACGAAGGTTCTCGCCCTCAGTCATGATGTGGATCTGATTGAAGACCTGTTACAGACTCTGCGCCAACGCTATGCTCCCACAGACCTTTACTTAACCAAGTCAGTTCCGACCTTTTTTGAAGCGGCAAACCCCAAAGTCAATAAGGGAACAGCGGTGCGCTATTTGGCCGAAGAGTTACTGGGCATTCAGCCTCAACACGTGATGGCGGTGGGGGACAATTGGAACGATCTAGAGATGCTCACCTATGCGGGAATGGGGATTGCCATGGGCAGTGCTCCCCTGTCTGTGCAATCGGTGGCTCAGTGGGTCGCCCCAACCGTAGAAGAAGATGGAGTAGCAGCTGCGATCAAAACGTTCCTACTGTAGCGTCGGTGGTTTTGACCGCTAGGAACTGGGAACCATGAAAATATAGCAATGATGACACAGCTTCAGACATTGTCAGGCTGCAAAATGCCCATTTTAAGCGGCTACCTGACATGTCATCCCAAAGCTTTGGGCAATGGCTATCTTTAAAATCAGAAAGGACACCGACGACTTGCCGTGTTTCGTCTCGGTGTCCTCACTGGTTCGCTCCTCACACGCCTATTACTATATCTGAACGCTCATCAATTTGTCACCCCCTGTTCACAAAAAAAGTTATCTCCCCGTCATAGAAGCTGTTGCATCAAAGTTCCCAGGGGGCAATCAAGCCCAGATATCCTTCCAGGAAAAACCGCAGCACTGCCTGGGTGATCGCGACCAATCCCAAACGATTTAGTGCCAGTGTCGAGGTCTTACTGGACGGTTCCCCCCAGATCTGACAGGCGCGATCGCAGGACTCAAAAGCCTCAACCAGTTGTATTAGGGAATTCGTGCAACGGCGAGGCGGACTTCCAGAGTCAATGGCATCCATGATCAAGACTAACTGGGCTAGCAGGTGCGATTCAGCAGGATGGCTCAGCCAAAGTTGCTGTTGAGGATCCAACCAGGGGATGGAGGTTGTCAGTTGCAGCCTTGATGGATAATCGCTCCAGGGCTGGCTATAGGCTACCAATCCCTCCAATGCAGCCAAGCGCAGGAGCGCACAGCAACGAGCATGGGCATACTGCACTTGGAGTTGCCTAGGGGGTGGTAGGTAAGATGGTGTCAACACACTGGGTTGTCCCCCGTGCCAGTGGGGCAAGGTGGCTAGACATTGGTGCAGCCAAGTTGCCAATCCGGGAGCCGTCAGAGTTGCCTGCAATCGTGCTGCCACATCCCCATGGAGTTTGAACGCCTCACCCATAGACAGTTTGCGATGCTCCGAGAGCAATCTAGGGACTGAGGAGTGGCTACGCCCATGACCATCGCCGGAAACCGGATCAGAGAGTTGAGCCTGGTTGAAAATAGTTACGATTTGTTGAGCTATTTCCAGGGGCGGTTGTTGCCAGACTTGGGCGAGGAGATGGGCGATCGCAGACCGATAGTAGCCCCCTTGCCAGTCTTGAGTCTGGGGATAGGGCTTTGTAACCCACTGCCAAGCCCTATCCGCGCTTAGAAGCTTGCTGGGGTGGGGCTGCTGAGACAGATGGTTCTCAAGGACTACTGCCAACCGTTGGAGTAGCTGAGATTTGAGTCCGAGAAGAGAGGATTGGGAGACAGAGAGAGCATCCACGGAAAGTTAGCTGGCGCACCGCAGTAATAGTTTTTTCTTGGTGAGGGAAAACTCAATGTTGAGTATTTCAGAAATAATGCCGTGTCAAGGGTTGCTTTTCAAAAAAACCTATGTGTTTATAACTACCTCTAGACCTGAATTAGGGCGTATAACTAGTAAAGGTATCTATTTTGTCAGGTATCTGTGTGATTTCTGAAGTTGATGCACACGCACAGCGTTGTCTTGCTAGACAGGCTGAGGAAAGTCTCAGTTTTCCCAATATATGTCTTCAACTCTGACTATGTACTCAATCCCTTCCTCAAACTCCGAACCCTCTCGCCCATTCCTCACCTGGCAGCGGATTCTGGACTGGGCGCAAGAACGCTATCGTTGCCGCACCTTTAACAAAGACGAGAAAATCCCGGTGCGTCCCGGACTTCTCTATTTAGTGCAGCGAGGCTCGGTACGATTGGTGGGCATTTCCCAGGTGAGCGCTACCTCCAGTAGTGCTTCCCGTCTGGGTCGCACCACACCCGAGGAAGCCTTTTTGGGCTTTGTCGGCGCTGGACAACCCTTTGAAATTGTTGCCCAATCCCCCTTTACGTTGCAAAGCTATGCCCATGTTGATCAAACCACTGTGTTGTGGATGTACTGGCATGACCTGGATAACTGGCCCCATTTTCGTCGAGAAGTCTTGGATGCCTTCCGCTACCAACACCAACGCAAGCTCCTCTGGCTCAGTACCTTGGGACAACGGCGGACTATTGACCGCCTCCTGGGTTTTCTGACGCTGCTGATTGAAGAATATGGGGAACCCTGTGAGAACGGCAGTGCTCTTCCTTGGGCGTTGACCCATGCCCAAATTGGTAGTGCAATTGGGTCAACCCGAGTAACGGTGACTCGCCTCATGGGTAAACTCCGACAGCGGGGGCTAATTCGGATTCAGGGTGATAATCAGATTTGTTTGCCCTCAGACGTTCTCCTGCGAGGCTAAGAACCTGTGTTGAGATTCCTCCATGCCAGCAACGATCGCCCTCATTGCTCACGACAGCCGCAAAGAAGAAATTGTTAATTTTGCCAAACAACATCTCCCCCTGCTCAAACGTTATCGCTTGATTGCAACCAGGAACACAGGGGAACGCATCCAGGCAGCAACCGGGCTTCCTGTTGTCAAGATGTTGTCCGGGGCCTTGGGGGGGGATGGGCAGATTCTCGCTGAAGTGGTTTCTGGCAAGGTAACCGCAGTTATTTTTCTGGTAGATGTCCTCAAGGCTCAAACCCATGAACCAGAGCTGCGGGGGTTCCTGCGGGTTTGCAATATTCACAATATTCCCCTGGCAACTAACCTGGCAACTGCTGAGATGATTGCCGTGGGGCTCACTCAAAAACAGGTTGCCCATCTGATTTTTAATCCGGTTGCCGGTCAGGGCATTGCGGAGCAAGAACTGGCTTTGATTCAGCAGTTGCTTGAACCGCACCTGAATTTGCAGATTCATCTGACAACGCCAGAGATTAACCCAGTACGGTTCGTCCAACAGGCCATTGACAGCCATGCAGATATCATCATTGCGGCAGGTGGCGATGGCACGGTTTCAGCTGTGGCTGGTGCTTTGATCGGTACGGGCATTCCCTTGGGAATTATTCCGCGTGGCACTGCTAACGCGTTCTCTGTTGCGTTGGGACTCCCGACATTGATGCCAATTCGTAGTGCTTGTCAAGTCATTTTGGCGGGACAGACTCGTACCGTTGATGCAGCCCAGTGTAATGGCTTGCCAATGGTGCTCTTGGCTGGGATTGGGTATGAAGCTGAAACCATTGAAAGGGCCAATCGAGAGCTGAAAAATCAGTGGGGGATGATGGCCTATCTGATGGCGGGCTGGCAGATGATGAATGAGCAACAGGTCTTTAACGCCGAGATTGCGGTGGAGGGGCAAATCCATTACGTTCAGGCAATGGCGATTACCATTGCCAATGCTGCTCCACCGACCTCCGTCCTCGCTCAGGGAGGTGGAGCTGTGATTTTTGACGATGGTCTGTTGGATGTCACCATTACAACGGTTGAAAGTAAGCTACATGCCGTCACAACCTTGTTATCCATGTTCAGTGCTGCCCTTGTCAAAACCAGCCCGGAGCACCCCAATGTGTTTCATGGCCGGACGAAAGCTTTGCAGGTGACGACAACTCCGCCACAAAAAGTAGTGGTGGATGGAGAAATCATTGGTACTACCCCGATTACAGTTGAATGTATCCCTGGTGGTTTAATGATCCTGACACCTTCCCTTTGAGTCTTGCATCTGCTCAAGTTCTCAGCACTAAACCAGTGCTTCATGGTTTTAGCCGCGATCGCTCATCCAAATTAATTGCCTAGGCGGCTTCCAGAGGAGCCATGGTCAGATCCGCACGACTTAAGAGCTGGTGATAGAGTTCAGCTTGTTCTTGAGGCCCAACCCAGACAATGGCTTGCCCTTCATGGTGCACCTGGTTGGTTAGATCCCAGGCGCGATCGCTAGTCATGCATGGGATGTATTTCATTAGGCACTCAGCAACGTGCTGAAAGGTGTTGAAGTCATCATTTAACACGATCACCTTGTAGTTGGGATAGCGTTTGCTCGTAACTTGACTCGATTTTTCGAGGGTAACGTTGGGGGCAGCAGCCATAACCGGAGCCGTAGTTGCTAAAACGATCCTCATAGTGAATTTACCAATGGGTTGAAGTGATTCAGAAAACCTCGTGGGCAGCTACCCGATCATAGATTGAATCCGCTGCTTCTGCTGGCGCTGCCCTGATGCCCTTGCCCAACTAAGGTTCTGAATCCCCTCTTGGGCTGGGGAAGGGATCGGGGCGATCGCGGGAATGGGCTGGCTCTGGGAGGTGAAGCAACGTCATCAGTGCTGTCATTAACGGTTGAGCAATCTCGGAGATAGTTGCCGCCCCATCGGTAAGGATTAAAGTCGTACAGGCATACTTCAGCATCAGATTCAAGGCACCGCTATCCCCCGTGCCGCGAAAATCGGTTCTCAGACCCACAATTGGAATCCGTCGCGCAAAGGCATAGCCGATCTCCCAACACGTCCCTGAATCGGCATCTGCTCCATCTAAGATAGCTAGCAACAGGTCAGCCTCCTCGACACCTTTTACACAGGTGTGAAAAATGGCCTCATGACTCCCGGCACATTCAGTTTGAGGTAAGAAGATCTGCCAGTTTGGATGATGAAGGGCGATCGCTAGACTGAGATTAAAATCTTTTTCTGCTTTAGAGAATAGGGGGGCGGCAAAATAGATCGATTTTCCCATAGGAATTTCTTGGCTTCAGAATCTTCAAAAAGATACCGGATATTCACTTCAGCAGGAACAGAAACGTTGGAGCGGAATCCAACAGTTAGGTGACTTGCTCCTGATTCCTGCCCGTATTCCACTGTCCCACTAGACAGAGAGACCTCAAAATCTACCCAGCGATCCTCAGCCCATTCTTGACACCCTGGGAGAAAGCAAATAGCATCTAGACGAATATTTTTTGCCTCACCCCAAAGAAAGGGTTTGATCCCCAGTACGTTTTCAAGGTAATTTTTATCATTCCATGCCTCAGCTAGAAGAGCGTGCATTCTGGGTTTCTTGGTCGCAAATCCCTGGGATTGGGGCAGTTTCTTTGAAGCGACTGCAACAACATTTCGGCCACCTGTCCGTAGCCTGGAATGCTGACGCTCTGGCGTTATCTGCGATTTCAGGCTTTGGGGTACAGACCATTGAAACGGTGCTGATGGAGCGTGCCCGTCGTGATCCAGCCCAGTGCCTTGAGCAGCATCTCGAAGCGAATCCTGACTTCTGGACTCCCTTTGATCGGGACTACCCGCGGTTACTGTTAGAGATCCCCGATCCTCCGCCCCTTCTGTACTATCGGGGTGTGGTGGTACGGGAAGAAAATCAAGGGGTGATCCCAACCGTGGCCATGGTGGGTACTCGCGATCCCTCCGATTATGGCAAGCGCTGGACCCGCCGAATTAGTATCGCTTTGGCCCAGCGGGGGTTCACCATTGTTTCGGGGATGGCGGAGGGTATTGATACAGAGGCTCATTCGGGGTGTCTGGAAGTTGGAGGTCGTACCCTGGCAGTGCTGGGGACTGGGGTCGATGTGATTTATCCGCCGCGAAATCAACGGCTGTATGAGCAGATCCTGGGTCAGGGTTTAGTACTAAGCGAATACCCCGCTGGCACTCCACCGGAACGAGGTCATTTCCCCCGACGTAACCGTGTGATTGCAGCCCTAAGTCGTGCAGTCATCGTGCTGGAAGCCCCCTCGAAATCGGGGGCGTTGATTACGGCCCATTTGGCAAACGACTACAACCGGGATGTTTATGTGCTCCCTGGCTCCCTCGATAATCCGCGATCGCAGGGATGTCTAGGCTTGCTCAGTCGGGGAGCCCAGGTAATTCTCGGCGAAGGTTACCTATTGGAACAATTGGGTTCTATGCCGCAGCTCGATCCAGATCCCACTCCAACGGTTATTACGGCAACCCTAATCCCTGATTTGGAACCAGAATTACAACAGGTATTAACCGCGATCGCCCCCGAATCGACGTTGTTTGATCAAATTGTGCAGCAGACAAGTTTGCCAACCAGCGTGGTGTCCAGTGCCCTGGTGCAGCTAGAGCTATTGGGCCTGATCATCCCGTTACCCGGTATGGCCTATCAGCGATCTTGAGACGGCAGGGAGTCCCAGAGTTTGGTGTCTTGGAGCCACTCTAGGATCAGCGCATTCACTTGGGCTGGATCTTCATCGTGGGGGCAATGACCAGCGCCAGGAATGGACACCACCCGAATCGACTGTCCTTGGGCTTGCGCCCGTTGATAAATGCTCGCTCCAGCAATGGGAGTCCAGGGATCTGCATCGCCCCAGAGCACTAACAAAGGTCGCTGGAGGTGGGGCAACAGTTCTCCAGGAGCAGGGCCAGGAGGAGCGCTGAGAATCGATGCAAAAACTTGTTGTGCCCCTGGATCGCAGGCGGGTTGATAGATCAAATCAACCAATTCATCGGTAACAGCGGTGGCATTGCCATACACTTGGTGCAGGGTAGCCCGAATTCGGGCCGGCTGGCGAATCCGATTAAATAGGAAACCGCCAATAAACGGTGAACTGACGAGGCGGGTAAATGCCCCCATAACGATCCGGAGGGGGAGATTCAGCTCCTGGGGACGATGATTCAATCCACCCGCAGCATTAATTAACACCCCCCCAGCGGCGATCTCAGGGGTCTCGGTCATCAGCATCAAACTCAGGAGCGCCCCAATGGAATTGCCAATGAAGACGGTGGGTTGCTGGATCTGCCCTTGCCAAAAATCTCGCAGCAAAGATGCCCACAAATCCAGGGAATAGTCGATGGCGGGCTTATCCGATCCCCCAAACCCCAGGAGATCGAGGGCAAAGACTTGGTACCCGGCGGCAGATAGGACGGGGATATTCTGCCGCCAGTGCCCGATCGCCGCACCAAAGCCATGAATTAACACCAAGGGCTTCCCAGTTCCCTGCACGGTGTATTGAATTTTATGCCCCTGCCAGTCCCAGGTCAGGAATGTCAAGGAGTCCACAGTTGAGGGTTGGGATACAGTTACCATGGGGTTTTAGTGAGCTTCAGGAACAAAAAAGGGGTGATGGATCTCTCACCCCCAAATATGAGTTTTCAGGGTATGGACTAGGCAAATGCAGCCATGCGCACATCACTGGTTGCCAGTAATTCCTGCAACTCCTCAGCATCAACGGTTTCTTTCTCAATCAGCAGTTGAGCCAGCCGATCCAGGACATGACGGTTGTTGATCAGAACTGCCTTTGCCCGGTGGTAGGCTTGATCTACCAGTTCGTGAACCTCATCATCAATGGCGGCAGCCGTTTCTTCTGAGAAGTCACGCTCCGCAGCAATGTCTCGCCCCAGGAACATGTTGCCTTGCTGACGCCCTAGGGCAACTGGCCCCAGGCGATCGCTCATGCCAAAGCGGGTCACCATTTGTCGAGCAACCCGTGCCACCTGCTGCAAGTCATTGGAGGCTCCCGTGGTCACCTCTTCTTCACCGAAGATAATTTCTTCCGAAATCCGGCCACCCAATGCTACTGCCATCTGATTTTGCAGATAGGAGCGGGAGAACAAACCCGCATCCATCCGATCTTCATTGGGGGTAAACCAGGTAAGTCCCCCGGCTCTGCCGCGAGGAATGATGCTAATTTTCTGGACGGGATCATAGTCAGGCATCAGTGCTCCCACCAGGGCGTGACCGGCTTCATGGTAGGCAACCAAAGCCTTGCGGCGTTCGCTCATCACCCGGTCTTTCTTCTCAGGTCCCGCCAGTACTCGATCAATGGCATCGTTGACCTCATCCATGGAGATTTCCGTCAGGTTCCGCCGAGCAGCCAGAATCGCTGCTTCGTTCAACAGATTCGAGAGATCAGCCCCGGTGAACCCAGGGGTACGGCGGGCAATTCGTTCGACATCAACATCCTGCCCCAGGGTCTTCCCACGGGCATGTACCCGCAGAATTTCCAATCGTCCAGCATAATCGGGGCGATCGACCACCACTTGACGGTCAAAACGACCGGGACGTAGGAGAGCTGAATCCAGAACATCGGGGCGGTTAGTAGCAGCAATGATAATGATGCCCGTGTTGCCCTCGAAGCCATCCATCTCGGTGAGCAATTGGTTCAGGGTTTGTTCCCGCTCATCATTCCCCCCGCCTAAGCCAGCTCCCCGTTGACGACCCACGGCATCAATTTCATCAATAAAGACAATACACGGAGCATTTTGCTTGGCCTGTTCAAACAGATCCCGTACCCGTGAGGCACCCACCCCGACAAACATTTCCACAAATTCGGAGCCGGAAATTGAGAAGAAGGGCACCCCCGCTTCTCCAGCTACCGCTTTAGCGAGGAGGGTTTTTCCGGTTCCTGGGGGGCCGACCAACAACACGCCTTTGGGGATCTTGGCTCCGACAGCGGTGAAGCGGTCTGCATTCTTCAAGAAGTCTACAACCTCTGCCAGCTCCAGCTTGGCTTGATCAATCCCAGCTACATCGCCAAAGGTCACCTGGGTTTGGGGTTCCATCTGCACCCTGGCTTTGGACTTACCAAAGTTCATAGCCTGACTACCCGGCCCACTCTGGGCACGTCGCAGCAGGAAAAACAGACCCACCAACAACAAAACAGGAAAGAAGAGGCTACTCAGGGCTCTAAGCCAAAAACTCTCGTCACTCTGGGGCAACACTGAAATATCAACGTTGTTGCGGGTGAGGATGTTGATCAAATCAGGGTCACTGGGGGGGAGGTTCACCAGCACATCGCTGCCATCTTGCGCCTTGACAATGGCGCGGGTGCGATCGGCGCTGATGCGAACCTTCTCAACTTTCTTGCCTTCTACTTCTTGAATGAACTGACTGTATTTCCAGGTTTCCCGGCTGGGAGGCTTGCTGTCAAAAAATGCCGTTGCCAAGGCAATGACAACAATCGCCAAAAGAGCATACAGTCCCGCATTTCTCCACCGCTTATTCACCGGGTTTTATCCTCGCTAAGGGTTTTGGATCAGGATCTTTTAATCATGTTAACTAATGTTAACCTATCCTCAGAATCTCTGGGTATCCCCCCTCTGGAAAACATGACGGAGGGCTTCCCAGCAGGGGTGATTCCCAGGATAGCTGCGGGGGTGTGGACTGAGAATCCGGTGAAAGGGTACCAGCTCCACGACGCTATTGGTGTAAGCGATCGCCTCTAGAGTTTCTACCCAGTCAGGATCCCAGGGAATTTCCCCGACTCTTTCATTGTGCCTTGTCAACCACGAGATCAGTTGTCCCCGCACCACCCCCGGTAGGATGCCGCTACTCAGGGGGGGTGTCCACCACTGCCCAGCCCCCCAGCCCCAGAGATTCCCCGTCGTGGTTTCCAGCCAATTGCCGACCGCATCCACCAGAATCGCTTCCTGGGCTCCCCGTTGCTGTGCCTGTTGTCTGACCAACCAGGGTGCCAGATAATTCCCAGTTTTGTGATCCGGGAGTGAGCGATGCCCCGCCAGCGAAGGGGTAGGGGTGGCCACCCAGGCTGTAATTCCCTGTTGTTGCCGAAGTCCTAGATCGGCGGGTAAGGCACGTCCGGTAATCCATTCTCGCCCATCGGGAAAGAGGACGATTCTGAGGACGGGGAAAACCGGTACCAGTGTTTCAGCTCCCTGCCGCAGTCGCTGCCAATTGGGGGGGTTGCCAACCAAAGGCTTCCAGGCTCCGTTGTAGTCGCTGGCAGTGGAGTTGCCAGAGGGTCAGGGGATGATCCAGTTGCAGCCCATAGACCCGCAAGGTAGTAAAAAGGGTGGCACCGTAGATCAAGCCAGGATCTTGGAGGGGCAGCGACAGGGTGGTTCCAGTATGGAGTTCACCATCGTACCAAAACATAGGCTAATCCATGGATTCAACAGGGAGGAGGGGGAGACCCCTAGTGTCGTGATAGATACCAGCGAATCACCAGTTTCTCCAGTTCAATCCAGACAAATAGCAGGGAACTAAAGCCAAGGCAGATCAACAGCTCTAGCAGCGACAGGTAGTGGGTGCCAAAGAAGCTCCGGAGCGGTGCCACATAAATCAGCAGCAGTTGCAAGATCAAAGTCACCGCGACGGAACTCAAAATCCAGGGATTGGACAGTTGATTAATTTCTACCGCCAATCGGAGGTTGGAACGAATGGCGATCGCATGGCCCATCTGGGACAAACACAGGGTGGTAAACACCATGGTTTTCCAGCGATCGCGATCTAATAGATCAGACTGCACTTGCGCCGTGTAGTGATAGCTCCACACCATTAGCACGATCGAGATCATAGCCAGCACCAGCCCAATCCGAATCATGTACGATCCCAATCCTCTGGCAAAGATACTTTCCTTGGGATTTTTGGGGGGGTGTTGCATCACACTGGGGCGTCCTGGTTCTACCGCTAGCCCCAAGGCAGGAATTCCATCGGTGACTAGGTTCATCCACAGGATTTGTAGAGGGGACAGGGGCACACCTCCTAGTCCTAACAGCGGCGCAGAGGCGATGGTCAAGACTTCCCCAATGTTACTGCCCAGGATATAGCGAATAAACCGCCGGATATTAGTGTAGACAACCCGACCCTCTTCGGTGGCGGCAATGATGGTGGCAAAGTTATCGTCCAGCAGAATCATATCGCTGGCCTCTTTACTGACATCGGTGCCGGTAATGCCCATGGCCACGCCAATATCTGCTTGTTTTAAGGCGGGGGCATCATTCACCCCATCCCCCGTCATCGCCACCACATGACCTCGCCGCTGGAGTGCCTGGACAATGCGTAATTTGTGTTCCGGGGAGACACGGGCATAGACACTCACCTCCGTCACCAGGGCTTCTAACTCTGCTGGACTCAATTGTTCCAGTTCCCGGCCGGTGAGGGTGCGATCCCCTGGGTGGACAATGCCCAGATCCTCGGCGATCGCCCAGGCAGTGAGTTGATGGTCGCCCGTTATCATCACTGGACGAATCCCAGCGATGCGACAACGACGCACCGCCTCGCGGACTTCCGGACGGGGGGCATCCAGCATTCCCACCAAACCGAGCCAGGTTAAGTTCTGTTCACTGCTATCTTCCGAGTGCTCGGGGGGAATTGCCCCTAAGGCTTGACTGGCAAAACCCAAGACCCGTAGCCCCCGACTTGCTAGGTGGTTATTCTCTGCCAGAATCTGCGATCGCTGTTTCTCCGTCAGGGGGTGGGGGCGATCGCCTACCTGAATCTGGGTGCAGCGCTCTAGGGTCAATTCTGGGGAGCCTTTGGTGAACATCCGGTAGGTGGGCCCCTGACCCTCCTGGACAATCACACTCATGCGCTTACGTTCTGAGGAAAAGGGAAACTCCGCCACCCGAGGGAAGTGACTGGCTTGTTGCGCTTGTTCCAACCCTGCCTTACCCGCCAGAGTCAGGAGCGCTCCTTCTGTGGGGTCACCCAGAACCTGCCACTGCCCATTCTCACGCTGCAAAATGGCATCATTGCACAGAACACACGCCAGTAAGAGCGCTTGCAATTCGGGTTGTTCAGCAGGCAGAAGGCATTGGGAGGCAGCGCTACTGAGGAACTCACCCGTAGGGGTGTAGCCTTCTCCGGTGACTTGCAGCTGATGCTGATCGGTGAAAATTGCCTGCACCACCATTTTGTTTTGGGTCAGGGTGCCCGTCTTATCGGAGCAGATAGTGGTCACAGACCCCAGGGTTTCCACCGCAGGCAACCGCCGAATCAGGGCGTTGCGGCGAACCATGCGCTGGGTACCCAAGGCAAGGGTAACGGTAATCACCGCCGGCAACCCTTCTGGGACAACCGCCACTGCCATGCTCAGGGACACCTGCACCAAATCTTCAAAGTTCTCCGGGGTATGGAGGGTGCCAGCCGTCACGACGATCACCACCAAGGCCAATGCCCCTAGGACGAGGATGTTCCCCAATTGGGTCATGCGCTTTTGCAGCGGGGTGGGTTCTGACTCAACGGCCTGGAGGTCGGTGGCAATTTTCCCCAGTTCTGTCGCCATCCCCGTGCTAGTGACTAAGACGGTGGCACGCCCCTGTACGACTTCGGTGCCGGTGAATACCAGGTTAATGCGATCGCCCAGTTCGGTGGAGTCGGGTAGGACCAAATCCGCCTCTTTGTTAACAGCGATCGCTTCTCCCGTTAAAGCAGCTTCCCGAATTTGCAGGTTGGCAGCCTCCAACAACCGCCCATCGGCAGCAATTTTCACCCCCGCCTCTAAAAGCATCACATCTCCCGGCACCACTTCCTTCGCAGAGACTTCGATGGGTCTGCCGCCTCGAATCAGCCGCACACTGCCGGAAGATAGGCTCTTAAGGGCAGCCAGTGCCTTTTCAGCGCCACTTTCTTGCAGATAGCCCAGCAAACCGTTGAGCAACACCACCACCAGAATGGCAATGGCATCCTTGGGAAACATCGGTTTGCCCTCAGCGATCGCCTCGCGAATATCTAGACCAGCTGAAATCACCGCAACGGCAATCAACATCAACAGCATCACGTTTTTGAACTGATCCCAAAGGATTTCTAGGGAGCTACGCCCCCCGGTCTCTTGCAGTTCATTCCTGCCGTAACGTTGCAGCCTTGCCGTCACCTGATCCGTCGTCAAGCCCTGGGTGCGATCGCCCTGAAGCTTTTCCACCGCCTGATCTTCAGAGATCCCATGCCAGGCAACCGTTGTTGGATCTAAATTCTGGGTTAGGGAGTCTGACATGGCAAGAATGATCGGGTGTAAAGGACACAGTCGCCGGACAAAATCATCGCTTTCACCGAGTCGTCAGCCTCAGCAGTAAATCATGGCTGACAGCAGATAGTCACCAAATCTGATGGTAGATGTCAGTCTAGGGGAGTTGTCTATCACCGACTACAGCTTAACTGATGGTTGTGATAGGCAGCAGCGTCAAGGGGAAACCTTGGATTGAGAAAGGGGAAGGTGCCGGGAGTCGGAAGGCAGAATGGAACGAACTCCTAACGCCTGCCTTTTGGATTCCTCGCATCTCAGGCTTTTCCAGCTGGAGTTGCTAGCCCGGTAATGGATGCAGGCGGGAGGCTTCATGCCTTGGCATTACCCTGGTAATAATTGAAAGACCACGGACAAATTATTCGCTGGCATGGCATAGGTCTGGAGGAGGGAGAGCTGATGCGTTTGGGCAATGGCTACCACAGCTTCCAGATCCCGGATGCCCCAAGCTGGATTTTGCATCTGTAGACTTTCATCAAAGGCTGCATTGCTGGGAGCGGTATGTCGACCCCCCCTGCTTAAATGGGCCATATAGGTAGAGAATGCCACCTGGGGGTAAAATCCGCTGCGCCCCTGCCATTAAGCCTAAACACGCTGACCACGGGGCAATATGAATCATATTAATGTTGACCATCGCCACAATGGGTTCAGGGATTATCCCTGACAAATCCTCGGAGGCGTGATCCCGTTCCAGCGGCCAAACTGGGTTGTGGACATCAAGGGCGATCGGGGGATACAGGTGCTCTCCAGGGCAATGTTCCCGCCAGGCCGCAATGCTGGCGAGGGCAAGGGGATTGGGGTCTGAGGGCAGCCACTTGCGAGGATGCAGGCGAGGGGCAAAGAAGACGGCATGTTCTCCGGTGCCACTGGAAATTTCTAGAACGGTGCCCGTGGGTGGCAAGACTTGTAACAGGATCTCCAAAATCGGTAGGCGATTGCGTTGGGTGGCAGGGGCGTATTGTCGGGCGTCTAGGAACTCAGACATCGGGAATGGGGAGAGAAGAGTTTGTAAGTTGAGGTGGGCTGCATCAGTTCAGCGATCGCGATCGAGGTCAATCCGTACACAATTGCCATCGTTACGTCATCCTGCTGCAACAACCACCTGTCAAGCTAGACGCATTTGGTGAGTTGACTCCTCACACCATCCTGCCTCCAGCTCACTCCTCTGGGGGTTTTATTGTGGGGAGACCAGGTCTGACTTGGGGTCGCTATAGGGCAGGATGTACCAGAGAACTGGGTTCGGGTTGCGGAGATCCCAAGGAGGGCAATGGGTTTCGGAAGGTCACCCAGCCCCCACAAACAGCCGCCACAAGACCTAAAAACAAGGTGCCACTTGCAAAAGTGAGGAGGGAGGTGTTCCGGGTGAAGCCAAAATCCCTTAACAGGCGCACAAAGGGCTGACTCTGTCGGCGTAACATCCGTTCCGGTGCTAAGCGTCTGAAGGTAAAGGGATCACGCACATAGTGTCCACTCCAGCTCACCACCAGATGCTGCTGACAGGAAGGACACACAAGGAGTCCGCTCAGAACTTGATTGGGGTGAGCCGTACTGACTCGCCGACAGAAGGGACAAGAGGTAACGTCGCTGTTGAAGGTATGAGCGTCCATCAGAATTGCCGGATGAGAACTCCCCCTGTGGAGCCAGGGTTGATATTGCTAGTTGATCTCCAGTTTACTGCGGTGACAGGGTGTTTACTCCCCTTCGGGATCGGCAAACAATCACAGAATCATGACTACTCAGGCAGTTTGTACTGGGACACAATCCGCTGGGCATAGTCAGGCACATGGGCTGCCAATTTTTCTGGATAGTGGCGTTTAACATACAGATAGTTACGGGTGAAGTGAGAATCAATCGAAAACCGAGCATATTCCAATCCTTTGGGGCCAATTTTTTCAATCACCACCCCCATCAACCGCGCTGCCCACATCGGTAAGGTAACCCCTTGGTCATAGGCAGGAATACTTTGCTGGACAGCCTGACGGCGATCGCCCTGAGACACCACTGGCTGCGTCTCTAACTGATCTTGAACCAGATCTAACATCTCCTGCCCCCGTTGATTGCGAACAACAATCCATTGCCAGCCAAAGGGAGCGCCCATATAACCCACCACCAAATCCGCCAGGGAATTTACATAGTCAAAGCAGGTCATACAAGACGGAGCAAACACATCCTTGAGTTGATTGGTTTTCAACCCAAAGAAGGGGACGGTTTCGACGGAACCATCTTCGTGTTTAAAGTGGACGCGGAAGTCCTGCATAAACTCGTAGTGCACCACTGTCTCCGGCGAACGGCTGGTGGTTTCCAGGAATTTCTGCAATCCAGCACGGGTAACGTTGTCGACGCAGGGTGTCCCCAATACATAGAGCTTTTCTAGACCCAGCTGCTGTTCCACTGCTCGCAGGGCTTGAATCTGACAGCCAACCCCGATGACGAGTAACCGCTTCATCCCCGATTGCTCAATCTGTTCCAGCACCGACAGGTTGGGAGAGAGGGTGGGCTTGTTTACCCGTGCTGCCAAGATTTCTTCCGGGGTTCTCGCCAGGATAGGCTGGGGTTGAAAGCGATCGGTGTCGGTATTTTGGACACAAACGACCCCTTCGACTTGCCCTCGATTCAGCATCTGAATGGCAATGCTGCTGACAATTCCTGTCCACTGCGCCCCTGGAATCGGGTCAGTTTTCCGGGCGGCCACCATCTGTTGATGGACTCCGAAGTACCAGTCATCAGGGTGCTCCAAGTTGCGGCTGCGACCGTGGGCTTGGGCCTCTAGCTCTGCAACTTGCTGGTTGAGAAAGGCACAGGCTGTTTTGACGTAGTGGATGTAATAGGTGTCACACAGTCCACACTCGCTACAGAGTTCTTTGGCAGGACGGCGACTGGATGATTTTAAAGCCCTAGCTTTCAGGTGAGGTTGCACCGCAGTCATATTCAACACGGGTTAATGAAAAGGCCACTGTTTGATCAAGATACCGCAAGCGTTTCACCCCTTCATAGATTATTAAGAGATGCTGCGAAGAACCCGCTTGAATTTTGTCGCGCTGCAGATTGTGCCCTTAACTGCGTCGCCTTCGCTGGATCTCTGACCCTCGACCCAAGCCAGCCATATCCACAACGAAATAAAAGTGTCAACAAAATGTAAATAATTTGCTACAATAATTTACATAAAGCAACAAAGCGACAGACCTAGTCCTGGAACCCGGTTTCCAAGGATCATTACATTAGGCTCTGGGTTAGTCCTGACAGCATCAATCGGAAAGATTTCGCTCAAATGGGGGCATCAGAGGTCACTATGGATCAGATCATGGAACTCACCTTAGAACAAGAATTTAGGCTCAGAAGTTTTGCTGATCTAGTCAAGCAAATGTCCCGTGAACAAGCTCAAGAGTTCTTAATTGAACAGAACCAGCTGATGATGATGCGGGAAGCGATGTATCGAGAGCTGCTGAAACAAGAGTGGAAATTGAATCTGGATGACGCTCGTCCTGATTTAGTAGTTTGATGGTCAGGGCGTTCTGCACCTCTGGGGTTTGCAGGAGAGGTGAAATGGGGAAGACAGCTTGAAGTCTCCAATATTCAGAAATTCATTCATGCTCCGACTCAATTAGCAATACAGGTAGAGAAACATGTTCAAATTCTTCCGGTTCATTCCCATTCCTGAACTCATCCAGGATAAGTCACGGGTGAGTGCGCTCAAAGATCGACTTGATTGGGGGGAGCCAGCTCTGACCATTGTTGATGTCAGGGATAGAAATGCCTACAACGCAACCCGCATCATGGGAGCCATTGCAATGCCCATGGACGAACTTGTTGAGCGGGCGCTTGCTAGCCTTGAGCTGATTCGTGACATTTATGTTTACGGCGAGACAGATGAACAAACTGCCAAAGCCGCATCTCATCTTCGCAAGGCAGGTTATGAACACGTTGCCGAACTGATAGGTGGATTACCTGCCTGGAAGAAAGCCAGATATCCAGTTGAAGGAGTTTAAAAGACAATTATTTGTCTTATAGCCATTCCTACTCTAATGAGATACAGCAGCAACAATGAGAGAACCAGTTACGAATGTTCTCAAGAGAGATTTGGTTGAAAGCCGATTCAAGAGCCAAGGCGAGGTCAGGATAATTACGAGCCTTGATCGATCGTAAAATCTGCTTGATTTTAGTCCAGGCATTTTCAATGGGGGAAAAATCAGGAGAATAGCGGGGTAAATAAATCAAAGTAGCTCCCGCTTGTTCAATTAAAGCTCTGATCTCAGCTCCCCTATGAATCGAGCAATTATCCATCAAGACACAGGCTCCCGGCCATAACTGCGGCACTAATCGCTGAGCAATGAACGCTTCAAAGGTGAGTCCATCAGTAGACCCTAACAGGCTCACTTGGGCAATCACACCTTTAAGGGATAAAGCCCCAATCACCGAGACATTTTTGCCTCGGTTGGAAGGACGATTTCCTCTGGCTCTTTGCCCTTTAAGGGCACGGGCAAGTAAGCGGTTCAGGCAGAGGTTGACTCCCGATTCATCAATAAAAATCAGGTTCTTGGGATCAAAAGCTCGAATGATCTGCCAATAGTCAAACCGCTCTAGCTGCACGGCCTCACTTTCTTTTTCACTGGGGTGAAGCGTTTTTTTAGGGTAATTTGAAGCCTCTGGAGCATCCGAGCGGTGGTTGAGCGTCCTATCCTGACCCCAGTTGCTTGCTCCAGTTGATCGCGAAGCTCCTCTAGGGTGGCATCATTATTGGCTTCTACAAGCTGTTTTAAAACTTGGAGTTGAGGTTCATTAAGTTTAGTGGGGGTTTGGAGCGTGCGAACTTTAGGGGCAATGTCCCCACTCTGTCGATATTGCTTGAGCAGTTTGTAGATGAAGCTTAAGGCGACTCGAAAGCGCTTCGCTAGCTTTCGTTGAGAGATGCTCTCGCTGTTGTAGGTGTCGATAATTTTCTGGCGTAGATCGACCGAATAGGCTTTCATGGCAAGGAGGTGTATCGGTTCTAAATATTTTATCTCCTACCTTCTCTCTATGATTGTATCCCACTGGAGTGGGAATGGCTATATAGAAATTCCCCAATGAGTGGGGTGCAGCTCCTGGATTAGAATTCAGGAGCCAGGATTCAGAATATAGAAGGGTTTTGTGATTCTGAATCCTGGGTTCTTCCGCCAGAATCTACTGCATAGCAGTGAGAACGCTATATCGCTCAATATGGGTTATTTAACCTCCTGCATGGGCGGATCTTTTTGAGGCTCTTCAGCAAACAAATCCCTGAAAGCGTCTTCAAATGTTGGTTGCATAACAACTCGGTCTTCGTAGGCCAAAATGACCCGGGTTAGCTCAGGCAAGCGACTGTCTTCGGCCTCCAAATAAAGTGGCTGCACGTATAACAGCGAGTCTCCAACGGGAATGATCAGCATACTGCCACGGTTAACACGAGAACCTTGTTGATTCCACAGTGAGAGTTGCTGAGCAATCAGGGGATTTTGATTAATTCGTGCCTCTACCTGTTGTGGACCGAATACTAAGCTCTGTCGAGAGAATTCATACACCAAAAGCTTCCCATACTCTTCACCATCACACCGTGCTGCCATCCAGGCAATTAAATTTTGTTTGTTGGCTGGGGTGAAGGGTGTCAGCAGCACAAACTCTGCCGGTTGAGTGGTTGTAGTTGACGTTCCGGGGTGGGCAGCGTTTCTTAAGGTTGAAAGTTCGAGAATTAAGTAATAGGGCTCCATGGATTGCAACCCTCCAGTTTGAGCTGCCTTGGAAAGCCATAGAGATGAGTCTTGATTGAGGGAGGAATCCTGACTAGGCGACAGAGCATTCCGATGGGGTCGAGCCTCTTGAGGAATCTGCCAGGGGTCTTCTTTGTTATAGAACACCTGGGGATCAGTCATGTGGTAGGTTGCATATTGCTGGGTCTGCACCTGGAAGAGATCAATGGGATACCGCAGGTGCTGTCGCAAGGAGATCGGCATCTTCTCGAGCGGTTTGAAGAGCGTCGGGTACAGACGGTGGTAGGTCTGGACGATGGCATCTTTGGGGTCAGCGATGTAGAAATCAACGCTGCCATGATAGGCATCTACAACAACTTTGACGGAGTTGCGAATGTAATTGAAACTGTTGGGAGGGGGAGCGGGTTCGGAGTAAGGGTAGCGATCGCTGGTGGTGTAGGCATCCAGCACCCAGTAGAGATTCCCCTCCGTTGCCACCATGTAGGGGTCGCGATCATACTTTAAAAATGGAGCAATAGTCTTCACCCGCGTGACAATTTGCCGCCGCAACAGGAGCTTACTAGCGGGTGTAAACTCATCGCTAAGTAAGATGCGAGAGTCTCGAAAGTACCAGGCATAGAGCAACCGTTGCCAAAACTGGCCAACGGGCATTCCCCCAGTCCCTTGGTAGCTGCCATAAATATTTTCTTCGGCCTGTGGGTAATCTAGCTCCAATGCCTTGGTATTAACATAGACATCCGTATCTGTTAATTCCCCATAATAAATTGCTGAATTTTGGATTGGGATTGCTTTCTGGACTGCGGCATTCACCGCCCGAGGTGGGATATCTTTAATAAAGAAATCCGGCAGACCCACCCGCGTCACCACGTTGACTGGACTCAGGGTAATGCCGTAGCCGTGCGTATAAAAGAAGTGTCGATTCACCCAGGTTTGAGCCCGTTCCGGCACTAAGGAGAAATCCAACTCCCGTGCTGAATGCATCACCTGCCTGAGGGTCCCGTCAATGGTATACCGATCAATATCAACCGACGGGAACTGGTAGTAAGGGCGAATTTCCTGCAATTGGCGATAGGCCTGGAGCAATGGTTCACTATCCCAAAGGCGAATATTCCTCAACGTCGCCGCATACTTTTGTAAGGCATCCGCCTTCAGGGTATTACCCACGGTGAAGGACTGAATGTCTACCTGGCCTAAATTGAAGCCTTGGCGGGTGAATTCAATAGTTTTTTTCGATGTAAGGACGGTCGCGTTCTAACTCATTTGGTAAAACAATGAGCTTCTGGACGGCTGCCGGCAGTACCCCACCCACTAGAAAGGAACTCAATCCATACCCTGCTAACAGCACCAAGAGGGGAGAGAGACGACGCCAATCCCACTGTAAGGAGTCGCCAGTGGCAGTTTTGACCACCACTAAGTTAGGTTTGCGCATCGATAGCCAACCGCAGGCGATCGCACTGACGATACAGACCCCGACCAGAAAGGTATTGGCGGGAAGTTGAAACTGAATATCGGTATAGTTGGCACCGGCAAAAGAGCCACGGGTTGAGTAAAGCAAACTGTAACGGCTCAACCAATGCCCCCATGCCAAGAGCAGAAACAAACCGCCCCCCAAGAATAACAGGTGGCGTTGAGCCGCCATGAGGACAGGAATGGCAGGCAGCATTGCTAACAAGGTAGATCGGCGATAGTAAATCACTCCCACCAACCCAAAAATCAGCACCCCAAGACCCAGAGACCACCCCTGGAGGAACTGCCACATCGGCAAGCTAAAGAGGTAGAAGCCAATGTCATGGCCAAAAACCGGCTCAGTGGTACCCACGGGTACCTGGTTCAGCCAGGTCAGGATCGTAAACCATTGAGTTGCAGCCAACCCTGCCATGCCGGCACTGAAGAGGAGGACGATTCCCCGTCGCCAACCCTGCTTTTCTCCGACCCAGGCCAGGTGAATAGGAATACCGATCACCGGCAGCAGCAGCACCCAAACTACCAGCCAAACGATCCAGGGTGCTAACCACCCAATCCGCCAAGCTTGGAAATATCCGAGTTCAGTAAACCAGGTGCTATCAATCCATAACAAAACCGCCCAATCTAGGAGTAAATCTCCTGCCAACAAGACTAGGGGCAGTGCGATCGCCAGCCGAACCCATCGAGAGGACTTTAAAGACATTCAAGTTGAAAAAAACGGGAAATGAATCCATCATACCCAGACGTTCGATCGATCCACCGCTGCTGCAGCGGGTCGTTGGAGAACTCCTCGGCTGGAGCACCAACACCACAGGGACGAGGATGAACCTATCTGGGATAACTCAGGAACCTAGGGCTACTTTGATCCCATGATCAAACTTTGACTCAAAACTAACGCCATAACGAAAACAAATACGGCAAACCCTTCCACAATGCCAGCAGGTGCCAGAGACTTACCAAAAATTTCTGGCTTGCTCTTGGAGGCGTTGATTGCCATGGCACAGCAATTGCCCTGGTAGGAACCACACATCAGCAACGCCACCCCTGCAAACAAACCGATGGCAAAAACCCCGGCTCCAGTTTCAGCTGACGTTTTTTGCTGCAAAATAAACATTAAAACAATGCCGAGAATCGCGTGGGTCGAAGGCAGGGCTGCGACCCCTAAAAATTTGCCGTGCCCTGCTTCTGTTTCCTGCATCGCTCCGATGGCAGCAACGCCACTTTTAGCGCAGCCAATAATGCTACCGATCGCACTTAAAGAAACGGTGGAAAATAATCCCAAGTAAGCCAAGCCAATTAAAATTCGATCCATTCACCGCCTCGTGTTGAAGATATAGAGGGTTATTTGTGAGACTGATGTAACGCTATGTATGAGTAAAGTGTGGGCAATTTCTGACATCAGTAAATCATTAAACGAATTTACTTATAAAGTAAACGATCGCCTGTCTTTAAGGTTAAACCCACTGATGAAAATCAGAGTCAAGGTTCCCTACCGTGCATTGGAGCAGCAGTTAGATTCGTCACCATGAGAGAGTTTACTACAAAAGTTAAGCTTCGGCTGTTGTAGGAGAAAAACACCGAATCTCTCAAATATATTCTTAGGTCTTATACCACAATTTTGAAAATTTAGATACTAAGTCAACTCTTCTCCTATGGGTTCCTTTTAAATGTCATAGGAAAGTCACACTGTCGTTGCAGGAAAGTTGCCCCGAGGTGCGATCAGTTAAGAGCAGGCGAAAGTCGTCGGTACTTGATCTAACACAACCATCGAAAGAGTTGGTATAACTTGATGGAGTGAAGTTTTCTCCAGTTACCTCAGAACCGACTAGAAAGGAAGCCCTATGAGCTACCGCAGCGACATCCCCCCAGAACCACCCAAAGAACAAGGGGTGCAGGCTTTGATCGATCGCCTCAAAGATCAAGGACTAGCAGCCGGACAAAAGCAGGCCAACCAGTTAGTCGAAGAAGCTCATGCTAAATCTCGAAAAATATTAGCAGAAGCGCAACAAGAAGCGGAGTTGATTCGCAAACAAGCCCGTGAAGAAGCAATTCGTAACAAAACTGTGGGGCAGGAGGCGCTACGTTTAGCATCCCGTGATGTCTTGATTTCGCTGAAAAATCAAATTTCTGGGCTGTTTCAGGAAGTTTTAGGTCGGCAAGTCAGTGCTGAGTTTAACCGAGAGGAGTTTTTACAGAAACTGCTGCTGGAGATCTGTGGGCGACAGCTGCAAACCATACCCCCCCGATCAGCCCCTTGAGGTGCTCTCCTCCAATCCTGGATCTGAATCTGCAACCGAGGCTGCTCTCTCCAGCTTTATTTTATCCCTGAGTCAGGAAGGCCTAGGGAAAGGCATCCATTTTGTTCCCAGTCATGAGATATTTCATGGATTTAAGGTACACGTTGAGGGTGAGCAGGTAACCGTCGATCTCACCGATGAGGCGGTGGCAACCTTGCTGAAACAGTATTTGCTCCCTCGCTTCCGAGCTGTGTTAGAGGGTTACGTCTGAATGAGCTTCCACTACTACGGCTTGATCTCCAGCCTCCCGTTTCTGAGCAACGATTTTAATTTAAATCGGCTACCCATTAGTGGCAGTGTGTTGAGGTCTCGGCTCCGGGGATTGTCCCTCGAAGACCAAGAACAGCTAGGGGCAATGATTAACTTTCACGAGCAACTTTACTCGATCACGAGTTATAGCGATTCCCAAGTTGTGCAGCTGATTGAGGAAGTCAGACGCCAGCTGATCCATCCTCAACTCCAGAACCTACTGGAAAGCGATGTCAATATCCTGGTCGTGGTCTCGGCACTTCGGCAACGGCTGGCAAACAAAGAGCCGATTTTGCCATCGGGTGAAGTTGCGGCCCACATCCGGCGGAACTGGCAACACCCCGATTTTAGTTTGGCGGGACGATTTCAGTGGCTGCCAGAGGTGCGAGAACACCTGGAACAGGGACAGGTGCTAGAGCTAGAACGCCGCGTTGATCAGGTACGGTGGCAGTGTTTTGTGGATCTGGTGCAAATGGAACCCTTTACCTTTGAGGCGGTAGCTGCTTACCTAGGCAAGTGGGATATTCTCCGTCGTTGGAGCCAAGTGGATGCAGTTGCAGGGCAAGAACGCTTTGATCAGCTAGTCAACGAAGTGCTGCAGGTAACTTAGGCACTCTCGAATCACGATAGATTGTAACAACGCAATGTTTGGAAATCACTGAGATGGTTAGTGAAGTCAGTCCCGTTAAAACTGCTGGCAGTAGTGAAGCTCACTCGCGGGTGGTTGGTGTGAATGCCAACGTCGTCACGCTAGAGCTAGAGCAGGGTTATCTGATCAAAAACGAAGTCGCATACTTACAGGTCGGTGACCAGCAACTCAAAGCAGAAGTGATCCGCATTCAGGGCAACCGGGCAGATATGCAGGTCTTTGAGGATGTCAAGGGTGTGCGCGTCGGCGATCGCATCCGCTGCACCGGCAGTTTGCTCTCAGTGGAATTGGGACCTGGCTTGTTAGGTCGTGTGTTTGATGGGTTACAAAACCCCTTGGCTGATCTGGCCCAGACCCACGGATTCTTTCTGCCTCGAGGGGTCTACTTAGATCCGCTAGACCGCCATCGCCGCTGGACCTTTAATCCCTCCGTTAAGGTGGGAGATCGGGTGCAAGCGGGGGATGTATTGGGCGTTGTCATGGAGGGACCGATACCTCACAAGATCATGGTGCCGTTTGAACAGTCCGTGCCATTAACGGTGACCTTTACCCAAGCTGGCAGCTTTCGCATCGAAGAACCCGTCGTCCATTTGCACGATGACCAGGGACATTCGATCCACCTATCGATGATGCAGCAGTGGGCCGTTAAACGCCCCCTTACCAAGTGGATGCAAGATCAACGGCTAGTCGAACGCCTCTATCCCAGTGAACCACTGGTGACTACAATTCGGATTATTGACACCTTCTTTCCCCTCGCCAAAGGTGGAACCGCCTGTGTCCCTGGGCCTTTTGGGGCAGGCAAAACGGTGTTGCAACAGCTGATTGCCAAGCATTCGGAGGTGGATGTCGTCATTATTGTGGCCTGTGGAGAGCGCGCGGGGGAAGTGGTTGAAACCTTGACAGAGTTTCCCACCTTGCTCGATCCCCAAACCGGACGGCCCCTGATGGAGCGAACCGTGATTATTTGCAACACCTCCAGTATGCCCGTAGCCGCCAGAGAAGCCTCCATTTATACCGGCATCACCCTGGGGGAATACTATCGCCAAATGGGGTTACAGGTATTACTGTTGGCTGATTCCACCAGTCGATGGGCTCAGGCGTTACGGGAAATTTCGGGGCGGTTAGAAGAAATACCAGGGGAAGAAGCCTTTCCGGCCTACCTGGATTCCCGCATTAAGGGGATGTATGAACGGGCTGGTGTGCTGCGAACCCGAGACAATTCCGTCGGGAGTTTGAGCATTATTGGTAATGTCTCTCCCGCAGGGGGCAACTTTGAGGAACCCGTCACCCAATCGACGATCTCCACCGTCAAGGTATTTTTGGGACTGACCTATAACCGTGCCTATCGGCGTGCCTATCCGGCGATCGAGCCACTGATCTCCTGGTCTCGCTATTTAGATCAACTGGCAGACTACTTCCAGGCCCATTTGTCTCCTAACTGGGTCAGTCAAGTCAAGCAGTGTCTCGCCTTGCTGCGAACTGGAGATAGCATCAATCAAATGATGCAAGTCACAGGGGAAGAAGGCATCCCGCTTACAGACTACATTCTCTACCAGAAAGCCCTGTTTCTCGATACGGTTTACCTACAACAAGATGCCTTTGACGAGACTGACGCTTCTACGCCGCAAGCTCGTCAGGTACGCAGCTTTGCCTTAGTCTTTAAAGTCATTGAGTCAGAGCTGAAGCTGGACAGCAAACCCGAGGTTTATAACTTCTTCGTCAAGCTGACCAGCTTGTTCAAAAACCTCAATTATTCTGTCTTAGACTCTGTGGACTATCAACGATATCACCAGGATATTGAACGGCTCCTGAGCCAAGCGATCTCCGGGTCGGCTTACTTAAATCTTCAGGCTGTCAAGTAAGGTTAGGATGTATGGCCATCGAGTACTGCCTGCACCCACAGCTTTGATAGATCATTAAATTTCTTCAATCCGAGTAAGGGCATAATGATTGAACATAAGGGCATTCTAGAGATCAACGGAGACATCGTTAAAATCAAAGCCAAGGGCATCCGCTACGGTGAACTTGCCCTCCTCCGCAACCCTAGTGGAACCGTTTCCTCTGCTCAAGTGATTCGATTACAGGGAGATTTGGTTTCCCTCCAAGTTTTTAGTGGCGGTCAGGGAATCTCAACGGGAGCCACCGTCCGCTTTCTGGGACACCCGATGCAGGTGATTTTCAGTGACAACATTTTGGGGCGGGTGTTTAACGGAGCTGGGCAACCGATCGATGGGGGACCTGATTTATCCATGGATCAACAGGTCGAGATTGCCGGTCCCTCGATCAATCCCTGGATGCGGCTCTTGGCTAGTCGGTTGATCCGCACCAACATTCCCATGATTGATGTCTTTAACTGTCTGGTGGAGAGTCAGAAAATTCCCATCTTCACCGTGGCGGGGGAACCCTTTAACGAGCTTCTGGCGAGAATTGGCATTCAAGCCGATGCCGATATCATCGTGTTTGCGGGTATGGGCTTGACCTTTGACGATTACTATTACTTTTCGAACACCTTTCAAAGCCAAGGGGTGTTCTCCCGCACCGTCATGTTTGTCAACTTGGCCGCCGATGCGGTGGTCGAACGGATTCTCACCCCGGATATTGCCTTGGCGGTGGCAGAACGCTTTGCCGTCGAAGATAGCAAGCGGGTGCTGGTGCTGATGACTGATATGACCGCCTACGCAGATGGCCTCAAGGAAATTGGCATCGCCATGGATCAAATCCCCTCTAACCGGGGCTATATGGGGGATCTATACTCGACCTTGGCGTTTCGCTACGAACGCGCCTGTGACTTTAAAGGGGCGGGTTCTGTGACAATTCTGACGGTGACTACCATGCCGGGAGATGATGTCACCCACCCCGTGCCTGACAATACGGGCTTCATCACCGAAGGACAGTTTTATCTCCACGATCGCATCATTGATCCCTTTGGCTCCCTGTCGCGGCTGAAGCAATTGGTGATCGGCAAAAAAACCCGGGAAGATCACGGGGCGGTGGCCAATACGATGATCCGTCTCTATGCGGGGGCCAAGGAAGCCCAGAAGAAGCAATCCCTAGCCTTTGAGTTAAGTGAAGCCGACCAAAAACTGCTGCGCTTTGGGCAGTTGTTTAAAGAGCGGTTCATGGACTTTAACGTCAACATTGCCTTAGAAGCAGCTTTAGAGCTGGGTTGGAAGACGATGGCAGAGTGCTTTGAACCAGATGAATTGCTGATGAAGGAAGATTTGATCAACAAGTATTTTCCCCATCCGTTGCCTGTCCAGGAGGAAGATGTCGTCTCACAGATCAGGGATACCGCTGATCCAGACTGGGTTGAGTCAACCCCGGTGGCCACGGTTGTTTAAGCCGATGTCGTTCGGCGACCTGCTGCATCCCCTTCCCAAACTCTCTAAACACAATGGCTAAGATTGCATTTAACAAAGGGGCGCTGAAAGCTCAAAAAGATCAGATTGATATCTACGAGAAGTTTTTACCTTCCTTAGAACTGAAAAAGACGCAGCTGCTGCTTGAAGTCAATCGGGCAAGGCAGCAGCTGGGGAAGGCGCAGCAAAAACTAGCAGTGCAACATCAGCAATTGCAGAATTGGGTGGCGTTGTTGAGCAGTACCCCCCTGGAACTGTCTGGATTGGTGACCCTCGTGGGGTGGGAACGTCATCAGGAAAACCTAGCAGGATTGAGAGTTCCGGCCTTAGGGGAAATTCATTTTCACCTGCGACCTTACACCCGCCTGGGTTCCCCAGCCTGGGTGGATGCCCTGGTGGAAGCCTTGCAACAGGTGGCGCGGATGCGGCTCGAAGTTAGCGTCCTCGAAGAAAGGGTTCACCTGATCGACCAGGCACTGCGGAAAGTCACCCAGCGAATTAACCTGTTTGAAAAAGTTCTGATCCCAGATGCCAAAGAAAATATGCGAACCATTCGCTTGTTCCTGTCTGATGCGGAACGGACGGCGGTGGCACGGTCTAAGTTGGCCAAAGCAAAACTAGAAAAAGCCTTTGTGGCCAATCAGGCCGCTCTGTCGAATCCAACAGAGCCGATGTTTATTGCAGAAGAGGGTTAGCCATGGCGATCGGAGCCTTAAAGCGGGTCACAATCCTCGGTACCGAGGATCAGAAAATTCAGGTACTCGCTGAACTCCAGTCTTTGGGGGTCATGCACCTGATTGATCTGACCCCCGAGAACACCCATCCTCCGCTGCCTGATCCGTTCAAAGATACCCGGTTAGCCGTGCGATATCTAGAAGACTGCCCCCAGAGTCAGCGCCCCGCCCGCCATCTCGGACACTTCAATCCACAGCAGCAGGTCGAGCGCATCCTGAAGCTGAAGGCAGACAGCGAAGCCCTCATGGACGAGCGCGATCGCCTTGTGGGTCAAATTAGTCAGCTCAAAGTGTGGGGAAAGTTTCACCTGCCGAACCCAGAAGCCTTGGGTGGACTACAATTTTTCTTTTACCAACTTAACCTCCGCCAGTTTCGACAATTGGCCAAAACTGAGTATGCCTACAAAGTCGTCAGGCAGGACTCACGCTACCGCTACGTGGTTGTAATTCATCCGGAACTTCCCAGCCTGCCCTTCCCGGCGTTACAGCTTCCAGATCGCTCCTTGGGTCAACTGCAGGAACGGCTAGAAGATGTGGACGATAGTCTGGAGAATCTGGAGACGCGCCGCATTGGTGCCACTCGCTTTGCCAATGCCCTGCGGGACTACCTAACGGATGCCCTCAATGCCACCGAGTTGCTAGAGGCCACCCACCACACCTATGACGAAGCGGGACTGTTTGCCCTGCAAGGATGGTGCCCCGTCCATCGGTTATCGGAAGTCATGGCCCTAGGGGAAAAGCTAGGGTTTGCCATAGAGACCACTACTCCCTCCCCGGATGACTCCCCTCCGACTTACTTGGAGAATCGTTCCGGGTTTGCTGCCGGGGAGAGCCTGATTCAGATTTATGGCATGCCCGCCTACGGGGGCTGGGATCCATCGGCGATGGTTTTCGTCAGTTTTGTCCTATTCTTTGGCTTAATTCTGGCGGATGCGGGGTATGGACTGGTGCTAACGGCGATCGCCCTGTTTCTGCGACCCCGCTTGCTGCAATCGGGTCAACGGCAGTTGTGGCTGTTGATGGTTGCGCTAGCCGCCAGTTCTACCATCTATGGCCTCTTAGCTGGAGAGTATTTTGGCATTGAGGCCGCGAAAGGCAGTTGGCTCGATCACATTGCCATTTTCAAGCCAGACCTGGATAAACTCAGCGAACTCATGGCTTTTTCCATTGGTATCGGGGCGCTCCATGTCAGCATTGCCAATGCCATCAGTGTCTATCAAAAGTGGGGAAGACCTGCGGTGGGTGTCCACTTAGGCTGGATTCTGGTGGTTGTGGGGGGATACGGTGCCTGGTTATTTCGATTCCTGTTACCAGAAGCCCAATTGGCAATGGTGGGTTCCTGGGCCTTAGGAGTGGGTCTGGTCAGCGTCTTTTGCTTTACCCATCCGGGGCCCCTTACCCCCAAAGGTATTCTGCACTGGCTGTTGGGAGGTTTACATGGCTTAACCGACATCTCTAAAATCTTTGGGGATGTTCTGAGTTACCTCCGCTTATTTGCCCTTGGGCTATCGAGTACCTATCTGGCGGTTACCTTTAACCAATTGGCAGGAGATATGGCGAAAACCGGGGAAATTGGCATGCTGATAGCGTTTTTGATTTTGTTGCTCGGTCATACCATGAACTTTGTCCTCTGCCTGATGGCTGGCACCATTCACGGGTTGCGTTTAAATTTCATTGAATTTTATCGATGGAGTCAGGATCCGGAAGCAGAAGGTCATCCTTTCAAACCATTGAAGAAATATCTATTCGGCAATGTGCGTTGATCAGAGTTGATCCTAGGGATCGGGGGAGTGGATCGCGATCCGTTCCAGTTCACCTCACTATGGGCTTCCAGGGGACAAAGTTGAAGGACTCCGCTGTGGATCAGATCAAGACACTTCGGGGAGCGATTTCAACTGGTGTAACATTCGCTATTTGCAGTCCCAGGCTACAGGTTGGGTTCGCAGTGACTTTATCATCTTTACGGATGGCGGAGAGTAAGCTATCCTGCTTCACCCGATCATGCAACTATCAAAGATGCTGCTGCCCCAAGCGACCATCTGGGCTCCGCATAGATAGCGATCCTCAGGTAGCTTAGAAACTTCTCAGATGCTCAACCGCCGATTCTGGCAGACAAGCAGGTTCTCCAACTTACCCTATAAGTCCTTTCGCTAGAATGGCAACAGCACCCCCGACGGTTGCAAGGACGCGCCGATGGATTTTGAGTCTGATTTTCAACCACGCCAGATTGTTTGCCTAGAGCACGCTAGGGTTTGTCTGTATGCAGAGGTTGTCCAGCCTCTAGAATCCCGACCGATGTGTTGGGTTCGACCCTTGCTACTAGCGATTCCCTCTGCGCCTGGGAGTCAAGCTCAGATGTATGATCTACGCCAAGATGCTGACCTGATCTGGCCGACGGCACTGATGCGATCGGCGTTGGATACAGAAGTTTTACCCCTCCTCTGTGTTCTGTATCAAAACAAGTCTTGTCCGATTTTGCCTGCCAGCACTCACCAGCAGTTGATGCAGTTTGTGACCCAAGTTTGGCAAGCCTATCCCCAAGTGTTTCAGGGATGAGGGAAGGGAGCATCAGCATCAGGCATCTCCAAGAACTGCCCCCTAGAAAGACAGTCTCAAGGGGAAGCAGGGGCAAGCTTGTACAATAATTCAGAGGTCATTCACATACCAGGACTGAAACGTGACGGTTAAGCCAGCATGGTTACGGGTGAAAGCCCCTCAGTGGGAGCGGGTGGGGAGCGTCAAAGAGATTCTCCGAGATTTGGCTCTAAACACTGTTTGTGAAGAGGCTTCTTGCCCCAATATTGGAGAATGCTTCAACCTGGGAACTGCAACCTTTTTGATTATGGGACCTGCTTGTACCCGTGCCTGTCCTTACTGTGATATTGACTTTGAGAAAAAGCCTCAACCGCCAGATGCCACTGAACCCCAGCGTTTGGCAGCAGCGGTGCAGCGGCTGAAGTTGAATCATGTGGTCATCACGGCTGTGAATCGGGATGATCTGCCGGACGGAGGTGCTTCCCAGTTTGTCCGTTGTATTGAATCTGTGCGGGCGACCTCACCCCAAACCACCATTGAGGTCTTGATTCCAGATTTATGTGGGAATTGGCAATCCCTAGCAACCATTCTTCAGGCGCGACCCGATGTCTTAAACCACAATACCGAAACGGTTCCCCGGCTCTATCGGCGGGTACGACCCCAGGGAGACTATGGGCGATCGCTGGAACTACTGCGTCAGACACGGCAATTGGCTCCCGCTGTTTACGCTAAGTCTGGGATTATGGTCGGTCTGGGGGAAACCAACGCTGAAGTCCGAGCGGTGATGCAGGATTTACGCGGGGTCAACTGTGATGTTCTCACCATTGGGCAGTACCTGCAACCCAGTGCTAAGCATCTCCCGGTGACGGATTTTATTCCCCCAGAACAGTTTGCAACTTGGCAACAATGGGGCGAGTCCCTGGGTTTTTTGCAGGTAGTGGCCTCCCCCCTGACCCGGAGTTCTTACCATGCAGAGCAGGTGCGGGAGTTGATGGTCAACTATCCTCGCTAAGGGATGGGACGAAACTTTGCCATGTCCGATGAGTTGACTCCGGTGAAACCACAGGCCCAATCTTCGACGGGCGGATCTTTGACGATTACAGTGCTGGGTGGCGGTGCCTGGGGTTCAACCCTCGCGGGGTTGGCAACTCAAAATGGTCACTGTGTCAGGGTATGGTCGCGTCGGAGTCCTGAAAGCTTAGACAGTGTCCTCGACAGCGCCGATCTGGTGGTTTCAGCCGTGGCCATGGGGGGGGGTGCGGATCGCTGATTCAGGAACTCCAGTCACGGACGATCTCTCTCCAAACGATCCTGGTAACGGCGACCAAGGGCTTAGATATTGCGGATCTCCCGACACCTGCTTTCAATGCCCATGCCCTCGTTACCCCATCCCAACTCTGGCAGGCAGCATTCCCCCACCAGGGCGTTGTTGTTCTCTCTGGCCCAAATTTAGCCAAGGAAATTCAGCAGGGTCTCCCCGCTGCCACCGTGGTCGCCAGTACCAACATGGCAGCGGCAACCACGGTGCAGAGCGCGTTTACTTCCACCAGTTTTCGGGTTTACACCAACCCAGATCCCTTGGGAGTAGAACTGGGTGGCACCCTGAAAAATGTGATTGCGATCGCGGCGGGCACTTGTGATGGGCTGCAATTGGGAACCAATGCCAAGGCCGCCTTGGTGACACGGGGGTTGGCGGAAATGATTCGAGTTGGCACCTATTGGGGAGCACAGGCCGCTACCTTCCAGGGCTTATCCGGTTTAGGAGATTTGCTAGCAACTTGTAATAGCCCCTTGAGTCGTAATTATCAAATTGGGTACCAGCTCGCCCAGGGTCAGGATCTGGCCCAAATTTTAAGCCATCTTCAAGGAACCGCAGAGGGCATTAATACCAGTCGGGTGTTGATGCAGTTGACCTCTGAGCCCAACATTACTGTGCCAATTTCTTATCAGGTGGTGCGGCTATTGGCGGGGGAAATTTCTCCCCAAGCGGCGGTTGCTGCCCTGATGCTGCGGGATGTAAAGCCAGAATATGGGAGCTGATCAGGGCTTGGCGCTGGTCATTGACCCGTTTCTGCAAGGGCAGCGGCAGCCAAGCATCATACTGTGGGTAAATTGGTAAGCGGGGGGTGAGGTGCCATCCCTGTTGCCCCAGACGATCGCCGAGTAACTTTGGTTGTGGGTGGGGATAGTCGGGATTAACTTCATCGTGGGGGCTGATGCCGCCTAAATCTCTGGCACCTGCGGCCAGACAGGCTAGGAGCTGAGTAGGCTCTTCTACAAGATTGGGGGGGACTTGGATGGTAATGTCTGCGGGTAAGATCTCGCGGGCGATGGCAATCAGATCCAAGAGGTTTTCTGCCCCAAAAGCCTCTCCCGGCCAGGATTGTTGTTGTCCGGGACTGTGGGGTTGCAGAATCACTTCCTGGATATGCCCCCAGCGTTGATGGATGTCTGCGATCGCCGTCAGTGTTTCTAGGCGATCATCGTCAGTTTCCCCAATCCCCAAAAGAAGCCCGGTGGTAAAGGGAATTTTGAGTTCTCCTGCCCAGTGGAGTTGTTGCAGCCGTCGCTCTGGTTGCTTACTCGGGGCATGGCGATGCACGGTTGCCAGGAGGTGGGGGGTAAGTTGTTCCAGCATCAACCCCATGGAGACATTCACCGTTCGCATCCGAGCCATTTCGTCGTAACGCAGGGGGCCAGCGTTGGTATGGGGGAGAAACCCCAGGGAGAGTGCGAGTTCACAGAGCTGATATAGATGCTGGAACCAAGCAGGGCGGCGGGGACTTTGGGGATGAACTTCCCCACTCAGGATCAGAATTTCAATCACACCTTGATGGTGTAAGCTTTCCAGGGTTTGCTGTGCCTGCGCTCGGGTTACCCAGGGACTCTGCCCCGGATCGGTGCGAAAGTTACAGTAGGTACACCGATTGAAGCATTCGTAGGTGGGGACGAGGGTGTAGGCAGGGCTGTAGGTAACCATCTTCTCAACCAACTTGTTACCTCCAACCTTGGGGATGTGGGGAGTGTTGACGCTGCTCGGGTAAAGTCACAATTGCTGATCTAGACGGAAGCCTTTATTCCACGCGGGGATGCACCAGCCTGCCACTCTCCGGTCTTTTGCCCAGACTCCGGAAATAGAGACTCCCCGCTGCCAGGAGAAAGCCAAGGTAGGCAATGAACTGCACAACATACAGGGTATCGGTGTAACCAAAGAAGGCGCTGAAAAGAATTCCTGGAAATCGATCCGCTGGCAGGATTTTGCTGGTATTCCAGACCATCGGACCGAGAATGCAGGCGGGCTGTTTAGAAAACCGTTCGTAGAAAAAGCACAGGGCTTCTGACTTGCGATCCAGGTGAGCCAGGGTGGAAAGGGCGGTGTCAAAGAGTCCTAGGGCTGTGACGACGAGACCAGCCACAATCAGTAGCAGCAGAATTCCCATGCCATAGAAAAACTGCCGGATATCAATCCGAATACCTAGCCTAAAGAGCGCAATGCCAATAACTGCCGCCGCTGATACCCCTGCGATCGCCCCTAGGGCCGGAACCACTCCTTCCTGGAGCTTGGCGGTAATAAACAAAACAGCTTCAAACCCTTCTCGCAGCACCGCCACCCAGATCAGGATAAAAATCCCCCACTGCCGGGTCTGCCGTTGCAGGGATTTGCCAACCGCGCCCTCCACCTGACTTTTAAGAAAGCGACTCTGTTGGGTCATCCAAACGAGCATCCAGGTCAACAGGGCGATCGCCAGGACACTGAACAGTCCCTCCAACAACGGCTCCACCACGGGGCCATATTGTTGACTGGCGCTACCCAAGCCTTGCACCAGTTGACTCAGGCCCACCCCCACCATGGCACTGGTGGCAATGCCTACTCCCACCCCCGCCCAAACCCAGAGATGGAGTTGACTGCGACCGACTCGCTTCAGGTAAGCAAGGACAATGCCTACGACAAGGGCAGCTTCCACCCCTTCTCGGAGGGTAATGACGAAGGTAGGTAGGGCGGCACTCCAGTTCATTGCGGGGGAGGATGAATAGTAGGGTGAGTTAGGACGCAGGTTTAGCAGCTGTGACCGTCTGGCTGACTTGCTCAAGGGCCTTAATTTGACTGGTCACAGCCTCGGGTGTCTGCACTGGGGTTGCCGGAGGCAGCGGTGCTGGCCATGTCTTTGCCAGGGCGGTCAACTGGGCTTGGAGTTTGGCCTGGGTTTGGGGGCTAGCTTTTTGCAGGGGGGCTGCAATTTCTGTCAGCAACATCTGGGCATAGGTGACAAACCCTCGGGAATCTTGGTATTCAATCGCCTCAGTAATTTTATGGTTAGAGATGGCAGCTGTATATTCAGAACTGGCGGTATCTAATAAGCCATTGATCACTTGCAGCACCAAGACTGGGGATTGGCGTTGTGCTATCGGTAGGGCTGCGATCGCCTGGTCAACGGCCTTCATCGCAGCCTGATACTGAACCGCAACCTGGGGATCATTGGGCTTAGACTTCACCAAGTCCTGTAAATGCACCAATGTAGTTTTGAACTCAGGTACCCCCCGCTCCTGGAGTTGTTCTTCCACATCGACATAGATTTCTTCCACCGGGTGGCCAATATGGGGTTCAGCTTGCTGAGGTTTGCCCAGATCCAACAATTCTTTGGCCACCAACAGGTGCCCCTTCATCAGTCCCAGCTTGACAAAATAGTCAATATCTTTGGCTTCCCCCGTGAGTTCAATATCTTCGACCGTCACCATATCTTTGATCTGGTCAAATTGGGCTTGAGTCAAGACGTGCTTGGAAACCAGTTCATCGATACTGGCATAGGGACGGCTCGCCTGAATGCGGTTAGAGAGGGCGGGAATGCCAAGCTTTGCCTCTAGCTTGTCCAAGGCTGAAAGAATTGCCGTGTTGAGATTAATCAGTTGGCCGTGACTCGAATGGCCTGCCATCGGCATTGTTGTGGAGCTAGCAACGGGAGTAGATGGACGCTCGGCAGTGGGGGGTGCCGAACTGCAGGAAGCCAGGGCAACCAAGCTGGTGGTTGCAATCATCAGAGCATAAAAAAACGAGTGATCATGGGCGAGGGGATGGGGAAAGAAGGGGAGCCATTGGAGGCCAGGAAGTTTTAATGGGCTACGGTGATGAATGCTCCTATCTGGGTTAAAAGGATTCTCACATAATTGCTAATTATTCTTATTAAGTGCTGCTACATTATTGTGGGGTCTGCTGGAAAAACTGTCAATATCTGCCAAAAAATTTTCTTTGTCATTGCAATTAAAAATCTTATGGCGTTAAGTGTCGGGTACTAGGGTGCTGGGATTGACCATCTCTGAGCCCTTGGCCTCAGTCGCTGTCGGTCAGGACACAACCTGAAAAGCCCCCATACAACCTGCTTCAGCGATCGCGTCTTGGTGGGGATGAAACATATACCGACCGGGAAATCGATACTGAAACTCCAGAATATGTCGCTCGGCAGTGCCCATGGTAATCACATCGGTTTCCTCTCTAGGAATCAGGGTTCTGCCCGTGGGATAAACCTGAAATAGGTTGGCGTGAAGGTGGAAGGTTGCTGCAACATCGAACTCAATCATATTCAGGAGATAGAGACGCACCAATTGATCCTGCTGGATGGGAATTGGGTAGCGCATATAGTAATTGGGTACCCCATTAAAGGCGTAGAGCTCGTTGTGCTGATCGTTGTTGAGGTCATATCCCGCCATAATCAGGACTAACTCATCGGCGGGTGGACGATCCTGGAGAGGGTCAATAATAAATAGCCCATACAATCCCTTACTGATATGGCGACTGACGGGGGCAACATGGCAGTGGTAGAGATGTACCCCAAAGGGCTCGGCATCAAACTCATAAATGGTGGCGTTACCATTGCGAACCGGGCGCACCCCATCCATCTCAGCTCGGTGAACACCATGGAAATGGAGGGAGTGAGAGTGCCCCCCGTGGTTCAGAAAGATCACCCGCACGCGATCGCCTGACCGCGCCCGCAGGGCTGGCCCCGGCACCCGACCGTTAAAATTCCAGGTATTAAAGCTCACAACACTATTGAGTTGCAGGACTCCCGTACCAGCAGTGATCCGAAACTCTCGAATCCTCCGCCCCTGTTCCTGCTTGACAGTGCCATAGTCAAACTCCCGCAGCATTTGCAGCGGACTGATCATCCCAGTAGTCGGGGGTGCCTCCGTTGGAAGTGCCGGAATCTTGACCGTGGAGTTAGTTTGCAGCCGTTGACAAGCTGCCATGCCTCCCGCGATCGCGACCCCAGCAAGACCCGTTCTCAGCAGTTGTCTGCGATTCCAATGGTTGCCTATTTCCGGGGAAGGACGACCCAACATCATGACATTCCTCGCGATCGCGCAAGCTTTTCCCTAATTGAGAGATATTCTTGACAAATTCAAAACGAACAGAGTATATCTTCTAAAGTTATCTATTGTCAATTATTATCAATAAGTAGAGAGATGACTGGACTGATACGACCGATGTCATAGGGGGGATCGTAATTGCCCTCAGTTCCCTTACCTTCATTGCAGGCATGCCGCCGATCCCTGTAGTTTGACCCATTGTCTTTTGACAAATCCTCCCCAGCACTGTTTTTTGGGAACTGAGGCTGGTGATCAGGGCGATAAATAGCCAAATTCAAGCATGATGATTTTTGTCATTCCCATGTTGGCGACCCCAGGGAGGCGATCAACCATCACTCAAGGTCAGCATCCATGGTTGCACTCCCGAACAGGGGTGAGATTGCAGATTTGTTTGTGTTTTATGAGGTGTGAGGTAACTTTATGAGTCTTTTCCTTCGGTGTTGTTTTCTGGTATCGCCATTAATGCTTGGGGTCAGCACCCTGCTCCTGTCCGCAACTGACAGTGGGGCGGCGACCCCGGAACGTGATGCAGTGGCTCCTGCTGCAATGGAAGCTCCAGTCGCATCGGTAGCTACTTCAGTGCCAAGCCAGCCCTTGCAGGTGGCACCCGTTCCACCCATCCCCTCTGCTACGGCAGCACCGATTGGGTCGTTGTGGGCAGATACCCAGCCCATGGCGCAGGTAACCTCTGTTTCCCAACTCTCAGATATCCAACCCACCGATTGGGCGTTTCAGGCCTTACAATCTCTGGTGGAACGCTACGGCTGCATTGCAGGCTACCCAGATGGCACCTATCGCGGTCAGCGGGCAATGACTCGTTTTGAGTTTGCGGCAGGTCTGAATGCTTGTATGGATCGGGTGAATGAACTGATTGCATCTGCAACCGCCGACCTGGTTCGTAAAGAAGACTTACTGGCGATCCAGAAATTGCAGGAAGAATTTTCAGCTGAATTAGCAACACTCCGGGGTCGGGTTGATGCCTTAGAAGCTCGTACCGCCCAACTGGAAGCCCAAGGGTTTTCCACCACCACCAAACTGTCAGGAGAAGCAGTCTTCGCCATTGCCGCTGCCTCTAACTGGGGTGGCACGGATAACCAGCCAGTGTTCCAAAATCGAGTGCGCCTGGAACTGCAAACCAGTTTCACAGGCAAGGACAGCTTAGTCACTCGACTGGGGGCGGGCAACTCCCCTACCTTTGCACTTCCTGCCAATCCAGCTAACCCTGGGGTCGGTTCCGCAGAAAGCTTCCTCACCTTTGAAGGGTATGGGGCAAATGATGTCATTATTGACTGGCTGGCCTACACCTTCCCAGTGGGGGAAAAAGCAACTTTCTATGTGGCAGCTGTGGGGGGTGCCAATACCGACTATTTACCGTCTGCTGGTAACCCGGTGCTCGATCAAGGGGATGGCGGTTTGAGCACCCTCTCCTTTTTTGGGACGCACAACGCTATCTATAACATTGGCGGGGGGGCTGGAGCTGGCTTCAACTATCAGTTTAATGACACTTTCCAATTCAGCTTGGGTTACTTAGCGGGGCCAAGTGATGCAGCAAGTCCGGTGAAGGGTGCGGGATTATTCAATGGGGACTACGCAGCCCTAGCTCAGTTGACCATCAACCCAATTCAAGATTTTACCCTGCTCTTTACCTACCTCAACAGTTACCACAGCCCCGGTACCGGCATCTTTAACTACGGTGGATATCCCTCGGGTGTGGAAGGGAGCAGCTTGGCCAACTTTCCTGGGGGAACGGGGGCAGCGGTCACCGCTAATTCCTACGGAATTGAAGCATCCTATCAGTTCAGCCCCCGGTTTGTATTGAGTGCGTGGGGAGGCTTCACCGAAGCAGATATCCAAGGCTCTGGAACCAAGAATGGTGAGATTTGGAACTATGCGCTCACCTTTGCCTTTCCTGATTTGCTGCGCAAGGGCAACTTGGGAGCGCTGATTGTGGGTGCCCAGCCCTACCTGGGTAATCCCCAGCAAGTGGGATATGCGGGAGCTTCGAGACAGGTACCTATCCATGTGGAAGCTTACTATCAGCACCGCCTTAACGACTACATGACCATTACCCCTGGCCTAATCTACCTCAGTGCCCCGGATCAACAAAGTAACGGAGAGGCATTGATTGGGGTGATCCGCACCACCTTTGAGTTTTAGACAATAGAACCCTTTCTTCCCCCTCTCTGCTTAGCCCTTGGCGATCGCCGGGGGCTTTTGGGGGGGCGATCGCTAGAAAATGTAAACTTTAGTGTAGAATCAGATATAGGTGCTCTATTGAATATTAATTGCAATAATATGAGACTAAGTTAGGTTCTCAGCAGCCGAAATCCGTCCTTCAATCCTTGGATCTAGCCACAGTCATGTACTCTCAATGTCAGTCACCATCAGGAAGTCGCCAGTCCTCCTCGGTGAAGGCTCTGATTTACTGCTGGTTCAGAACCGTTTATTTTCGACCCATTTCCTCTCCAGTTTAATCAAGAAATTATTGTACTTAGATTCCAGCCCCATGAATTCATCGAGTCTCAATTCCCAGATAGGACAGGTTGTTTCGATCCCGCGTTGCGATCGCTGGCAGGCTTACCAAAGGCTTCAGGAATTATCCATTCCCTGCTGCTGTACCGAAGATGGCAGCTTGCGAGTTTCGATTGAGAGTCCTGGAGGGGCGCTGCAACTGTGGAGCGTCGTCCAGCAGTTAACGGCTTCCCGCCCCAAACTGGTTTACTACTTAGAGCAATGTTGGCAACTCGCTGCTTAAGGGGATGCCAGAATGATTTTGAACCGTTTTGAACAACGAAATCAGTAGGGTTTCCTATGGGTCAATCGCGGCAGTTGAATGGCTATCCCCCATCCCCCTTCACCTTAGAAGGTCGGTTTTTAAACTTTGGTCTGGAAGATGGTTTTAAACTCAAGTGGCTATGGCTAGCAACGGCTGAGGGGGAGCACTGCATCAAACTCTCTAAAGCAGCACGGGCAAGCTTCAAGGGTACGCTTAGGCCTGGAGATTGGGTGCGTATTTCTGGCAGCCAAACCCACGCTAGTGACACGGGTGTCCCCAAACTCAAGGCTGATTTGATCATGCCTGCAACTCCGAGTCCTGTGACTCCACCAGTGGAGGTGGGAGTCGCCCCAGTTAAAGGTAAGGCCACCGTCTTAGTCTGTCAGAAGTCAGACTGCGCCAAACGGGGTAGTCTGACGGTTTGTGCGGCTTTGGCATCGGCACTAAAAGCACAGGGACTAGAAAGCCAGGTGACGATTAAAGCAACTGGCTGTATGAAAGATTGTAAGCTTGGCCCCAATTTAGTTTTTATGCCGGGTAAAGCCCACTATCATCGGGCACGGCCTGAGGAGATGCCAGCATTAGTTGAAAAATATTTCCCCGTCGTCCAACCTGTGTGATTGGCTTAATCCAAGGATGAATCGCAGATCTTGACAATGCCACAAGCCAGGTACAGGTAAATTTTGTGATTGCCAGAAAGGGTAGATTAATACCGCTGATCAGCAACACCAGAAATTCTAGACAGGGTGGGTTGATATTGGCGAATTATTTAAGAAGATGAGGGTAGACGCTAGCCTACCCTGCTTTGATCCCAGCTCTTGTAAGTACTGGGGCAACCTTGTTGTGGTTAAGAATTGGTGTGGGTATTACCTACAACTTGTTCCTTCAGTTCCTGTATTTGAGTTGCTAATTCTTGGCGATTGTATGCCCGTAGCAAGTAGCGATAAACAAACCAGGTGGAATACGCAATACCAATGACTTCCAAAGTAGGCGCAACGAGGGGAATGTCATCTAGAGCCCCTAAAACAGCGAGGAGTAGCTTGGCAGAAACAGCAGCACCAATCACTAAGCCGGTCGTTACCAGGGGCCGCGCCCGAAATACTGAAATCAGATAGGCTGGCAATTCTTTCAGGAAATCGAGAATCTGTTCACCCAGTTGCAGCCATTGTTCAGAGGTAGCATCTGGGATACCCAGCTTACTGATGGTGCCAGGGGTTTCAAAATTAACTTTGACGGTGGGACTTTCGGCATCAGCCACAAAATCCGGAGAACTGTCATGAATATATTCAGATTGTTGCAGTTGAGGGTCCATATCGATCTCTGGGAAATGATAATTGGAATGATGTTGACTGGGAGTCGTCCCGCCAATCGCTAAACCATAGCAGAGTTATAAAGCTTTCTTTGCAATTTTTCAAATCCTAATACTGACATCAACATTGATCAGAAAACTAGTAGTCAGCCATATGCTAGCGCTTAATCATTATTCCAGACAGGTTTTTCAGGATTCACAGCACCCATTGAGCAATTGTTGCTTTCAGCACCCTACTGGACTGCCACAACTGCTAATCCTCGGTTTCGCTGATAGCTGATCATTCAATTGAGAACTCGAGTGATTCCTTGGCGGCCAACGACTGAAGATCAGCTAAAGTCCAGATCCGCAATGCCCTAGACCGCTGGGATCAAACGCAAGTCCCCGAGTATGGAGCCACTCCTGACAAGGTGGACGCATCCTTGATAAAGTAGCAGGGCATCTGCCTAGTGGCCAGAACCTCGGAGCGATCGCCCATGACCCAGAACATCCCCCAAGACAGCCAACCCAAATTTCAGCTGCGTCGTCGCCTACCCCTGGTCTTTAGCGGTGTCGCCATCCTGATAGGCGGCGGGGTAGCGGGCTATGTAGGACTGATGCGTTGGAACTGGCAGCGGGCGATGCCCATCGGTGTGGAGGTGATCCCAGTCAATGCTCTGATGACGATTTCGGTGTCTACCAATCCGGAGCAATGGCAGCAGTTGCGATCCTTTGGTACGGCTCAGAGTCGCACCGTCCTGGATCAAAACCTCGTCCAGGTGCGCGATCGCCTCCTCACCGCCAATGGCATCAATTACGAACAGGATATTCAGCCGTGGGTGGGTTCAGAAATGACCCTGGCCTTTCTGACCCCCCCCAACCACAACTCCGACCGCAACCAATTTGGTGCCAACGGTTCAAGGTCAATCAATGGTTGCGGTGTTTCCAATTGCGAACCCAGCCCAGGCATTACAAACCCAGCAACAGTCCCAAGCTCAGCAGCAAGGGCTGTGGAACAGCCGCGACTATCAAGGCTTTCAGGTGCGAGAACGGCAGGGAGGGGCTCCCCAAACCCTGACCACCACCGTCTTGGATAACCGCTATCTGGTGATGGGGACAGCGCCCAAGCTGGTTGAGCAGGTGATTGATACCTACAAGGGGGCAGCTAATATCACCGATACCTCTGGCTACCAGCAGGCTCTGACATCGATTCGGGTTGATCAGCCCTTCGCCCGCCTGTTTGTGAATGTGCAGGCTGCCGCCGCCGTCCTGCCTTCGGCAACCACGCCCATCTCCCCAGATAGTCTCTTGCAACGGCAACAAAACCAGGGATTAGCCGCAACCGTCTCCCTGACAGCGGATGGGTTGCTATTCAAAGGCATTTCATGGCTGAGACCGGATAGTCGGCGCAAGTTGGTGGTGGAAAATCGTGCTCAAATTATGCCCAGTCGTTTACCAGCGGATACATTTCTCATGGTCTCCGGGGGCAATCTCAAGCAGCTTTGGCAGGATTATGGTCAGGGTGCCCAGACTAATCCCATTGCCCCCATTCCACCCGAACGGTTACAGGAAGGTCTGAAAATGCTGACGGGCTTGGACTTTGAAAAAGATTTCTTGGCTTGGACCGGAGGGGAGTATGCGTTGGCATTGACCCCCACCGCAACCCCTCAGACTCCGGGGGTTGGTCTGGCGGTTTTGTTACAGGCGAGCGATCGCCGGGGGGGTAGAACAATTCTTCCAGCAATTGGATCAGGTCATGGGTAGCCGCTACCGTTTCCAGATCAAACCAGCAACGTTAAACGGTTTGGAAGTCGTGAATTGGGCCTCTCAAGATGGGCGGCTGACAGCCACCCATGGTTGGTTGGATGGCAATGTTGCTTTTCTAACGGTGGGTGCCCCGATTGCGGATACTCTCACCCCGCGCCCCAAGGCTAACCTGGCGGACAGCCCCCTGTTTCATACGGGGGTGCCGAGGGAATTAACCCCCAACAATGGGCACGTTTTTTATCAATCTCGATCAAGCGGTGGGTAACAATCGCCTCCCGATTCTGCCCTTTTTGCCCAGTGGCAACCCACTGGTGCAGTCAATTCATACGATTGGGGTCACCGCTGCCATTCAAGATCAGCAGAGTACCCGCTATGACATTTTTGTGTCCTTGAAGCAAGCAGGTCAACCGCAGCCACTCCCTACCCCCAGTGTGCCCCCAACGGCCCCTCCCACTCCCAATTTGAAGGGGCAGAACCCATAGGATAGGATCGGTTATGGGTTGAACAATGCATTCCGCTTCAACATCATCCTGATTTATCAAATTTACCAAACCCCTGGGGAGAAAACGGCATGGATCTGGTTACGCTCCAGAACACCCTGGATAATATTTCGTTTGCAGTTCTGTTGATCACCATGTTGGGGTACTGGGGAGGGGCTGCCTTCCCTCGCCTTCCCTACGTGGCGAGCCTAGGTACGGGGGGCATGGCGATCGCCAACCTTTGCATTGCCGCCCTTTTGGGGGCGCGCTGGTTAGAAGCAGGGTACTTCCCCCTGAGCAATCTTTATGAATCTCTCTTTTTCTTGACCTGGGGGATCACCACCGTGCATCTGATTGCCGAACAGATGAGTAGCAGTCGTTTGGTCGGGGTAGTTACGGCTCCGGTAGCGATGGCAATCACTGCCTTTGCCGCCCTCTCACTGCCGACGGGGATGCAGGCATCGGCTCCGCTGGTGCCTGCCCTGAAGTCCAACTGGTTAATGATGCATGTTAGCGTCATGATGCTTAGCTATTCTGCCCTGATGGTCGGTGCTTTGATGGCGATCGCCTTCCTGGTTGTCACCGGAGGACAAAACATTGAACTGCGGGGCAGTTCAGTTGGCACGGGGGGATTTCGGACTCAGATCACTGGAGATCAGCAAGTAGCGGTTGAAACGCCTGCTCCCATGGTTTTTGAGGATGCTACAACTGCCAAGGTGACTGGGAACCAAGTTTTTCTATCTGAGTTCAATGGCAGTGCCAGTACAGCCGTCTTAGAAATGCCAATTTCCTCGGTTGTTTCTACCCCCGTGCCCCTTTCTCCCCAACGCTTAAGCTTGGCCGACACCCTCGATAACATCAGTTACCGCATCATTGGTCTGGGGTTTCCGTTGTTAACCATTGGCATTATTGCCGGAGCTGTCTGGGCGAATGAGGCTTGGGGATCATACTGGAGCTGGGATCCGAAGGAAACCTGGGCATTGATTACCTGGTTGGTTTTTGCCGCCTATCTCCATGCTCGGATTACAAGGGGATGGCAAGGACGACGTCCTGCCATCCTGGCAGCCTCTGGGTTCGCCGTTGTCTGGGTTTGTTACCTGGGGGTCAACTTATTGGGTAAAGGCCTGCACTCCTATGGCTGGTTTTTCTAAAGCCCGAAGTTTCAAAATGATTCAGCCCCTAACCATTACTAAGGCTGATGCTGGGGGAATCGCGATCCTCTCCGACCCCCAATCTGTATTTCGCCATTGGTGACCGAACTTGTCTACCCTGGTGGACTGTTCACCACCAGGGTAGAGGAGGTCGTGCGGCCAAATTCTTCCGGACTATAACGCAGCTGCGCCACCGCTCCAGGCCAGAGGAAGGTGCCCGGGGTCACGGAACGAACGAGATAGTGGAACGAATAAACCCCCGGTTCCAGGCGATCGGCATAGGCCACCACCCGGTCTTTGTAAAGGGTTTGATAGGCAATCCGCCAGCTATCCTGCTGGGACTGGAAATAGGGGGTCGCGGTTTGGAAACGGGTGTCAATGGCCTCTAAGCCAGCGGGAAGTGGATCGGTGATCAGCAGCTGTTCCACCGGATGATCGGTGATGATTTCCAGGCCAATATCAAAGACCTGCCCACTATTGATTGTAAAAATATCTTCCTTCCCATACAGACCTAAGCGCTCTAGCACCTGGGTTTGGTTGGCTGGACGTACCTCCCGTGTCACCCGTAACCCCTGAAATTGCCCAGGTTGTCGGCCCTGGAGACGGTAACGATAGGCCATGAGGTAGTGGAGGGTTCCCCGCCCCGATTTCTTAATCTCCAAGGTCTGACGTCCCCTCGGCAACTCAGACATGGGTACCTTGAGATCCGAGCTGGGGGTTGTATAGCCATGAAACTGGGCTGCGCCTAATTGTTTCCCGGCCAATCGTACCGTGGCGGCAATATCCGGCGGCGTAGACTGCTCCTGACTGTAGGCGACTAGGGCACTTAGGGCTTCCGCATTGTCATAGGTACTAGGCCACGTCCCCTGGCGACGCAGGCTCAAGAGTCCTCTTAACAGGCGATCCTGAATTTCGGGTGAGCTTTGGCGAGCCATCAACAGACGTAATGCCTGAGCTTGAGCCGTTGTTGGTGAATTCAGCCAGCCCCAGCCCTGGGGCAAGTTCACTACCGCTGTTCGTCCCGTTTGGTAAATGGTTTCTTGGAGTTGACGGGTGAGGGCTGCGGCTTCGGCTTGCCAGCCATTGATTTGGGTCAGGTAACGGGCTAGCTTAATTTGGGTCACCTGATCAAGCTGAAGTCGCTGATCATAGATTTCGGCCAAGTAGTCACTCCGAGGATCTCCGAGGGCTGCTAAGGCCATCAGGGCTGCCAATCGGACTTGGCTTTGACAGGGTTGCTGTTTACAAAAGTCATATTGACCTGGATCGGCGAGAATTTTACCGAGGTAACCCTGCAAGGGCTGAAGCAATTTGGGGTCAACGCTCCACCCTGCTGCCTGGGCACTGGCCAGACTTTCGGCGGCATAGGCCGTTACCAGGGGATCAGACTGCTCTTGTCCCGGCCAGCTTGTAAATCCACCATCGGGTCGTTGGAGTTTTTGCAGGCGATCGAGGGCTTGGGCGCGCTGCTGCCTTAGATCGAAGCCCGTCAGGATTTGTCCGTACCGTTGGGAGAGGTTCTGTAAGTGGGTGGCGATCGCCAGTTGACTGGCCGCTGGTTCTAAGAAGGGGAGTTGCTGCTCCTCGAAGACTTGTCGTGCCGGAACCGTAATCTCTGGGATCAGGGTACTGGCAAGGGACAGCTCCAGCCCCCCGTGTGTCCGCGACGACCTGGTTGTCAATCGTCAAGGGAATTTTGAGGGTGTTGGTCGTGATCCCGGTTTCTACCACTTGCTCGGTAATCTCCAGGGGGGGGACGGACAAGGGCACGGCAAAGGCATCGGCAATCCCATTCAGCTGAGTGGTGAACTTCACCTCAGAGGCTCCTGCCTTGGAGGCCACCACGGGAAAGCGATAGGCATGGGTGCCTGCTTCTGCCGGGGTTTCCAGGGTGCCGGGATTGTTATCCGTCAGTTCCAGGGAGCCACTGACACTGCCTTGAATGGCCAGCATTCCGGTCTGACCTGAGTTGTTGGTGACCGCAACCCCGGTCTGGAAGCGATCGCCAGGGCGGGCAAACTGGGGAAGCACAGGGTTGGTGACTAAGGGTTGGGTTGCCATGAAGGTGGTATCCCCGCTGCCAAAATGCAAATCGCCATCCGTTGCCACAACCATCGCCCGCCAGGTTGTCAGGTCATCGGGCAGCTTAAACCGCACTTGAGCCTCACCCTTGCTATCCGCAAGCAGGGAGCCATTGTAGTAGGCTAGAGCCTTAAAGTCGGTGCGCACCCGAGTATTGGCAGCCCCAGCAGAGAAGCCGCCCCCGTAGCCCCAGCCCTTTTCTAAGGGGGACGCTAGGGGTTCTAGCACCACGTCGGGGCGGTTATCGGTAAACCGCGTAGAGATTGGCTGTTCAGCGTAGACAGTGGTCACTAAATCGGGGGGGCGGTACCCCGTTAATTGCAGGACGGCCTCATTCACCACCATGACGGTAAATTGCCCCGATACTGGCTGTCCCTGGGGGGTTTGGAGTTGCAGGTTGAGAGTTGCCTCCGCTCCAGGTTCCCAGCTGGGTTGGGCTGGGGTCGCCTGCACCTTGAGGTACTTTTGTTCTAAATTGAGTTTGAAGGGTGTAAAGCCAATCTGCACCAGATTATCCAAACTGCCAGGTGCCACCTCCGTCAAGGGCTGTCCCTGTCGCACCAGCACTGCCTCTACAGCTGCATTCGGCAGCATCTCGGGGGTGACTTGAAACTGAATCTGCGGGGCACCGCCCTTAACTTTCTGCACCGTGCGATAGAGGGTTCCGTGGCGGACAACTGCAAAATACAGTTCTGCCTCAGGATAGGGCGATTGGATCAGCGCTGTAGCGGTATCCCCTGGTTTATAGCTCTCCTTGTCGAGCTGGATGTCTAAGCGATTGTTGCGGTAGCGACCTCCCCAAAATATGGGCTGATCCCCCGTGGCCCAAATCTGGGTGTCGGTGGCACTGCGGTCATCTTTGGCATCGACAAAGTTAGCCCGAATGCGGTAGGAGCCGGACTGGGTGGGTTTCAGCGTCACCCGTTGAGGGGTACTCTCCGAACGCACGTCCCGCCGATCAACGGTCTGATATTTCACCTGATTTCGGGGCGTTTCACTGCCTTCAACCACCTGGGTGACATTGCTGTATTCCATCTGTTGCAGTTCCAGACGCACCCGTTCCCCAGACAAAACCTGACCCGCAGCATTGGTGACAATCACCTGCAAGGAGAAGGGCTTGCCTGCATCTGCGACAAAATCACTCTTGAGACCAATCAGGCGATCGCTGGGGAGGGCTGTAAACGTCTGGGAATTGGCCACCGTCAGATTCGACACATCCTGCACTTGCACATCCACCCGGTAAGTCATCGGGTAAGCCAGTTCAGGGTCAACGGTTACCGTCTGGGTTCCCTGACCTTGTTGACTCAAGGAATGGGTAACTTGCAAGACATCCGTTGCCAGGGATGGGCGTTCCTCCGGCCAAAACCAGCGCCGCCCAAACATAAACGACTCCCAACCAGGGGGGACAAACTCAGCTTCTTTGCGGGTGACATAATATTCAGCCTGGCCTCCCTCCACCGGAGGGCCAAAGAGGTAGTTGCTCTGAGCCGCCGCCTGCACCGACTGACCCACCAAGGCAAATTCCCGATTGAGCTTCAGATCTACCTTAAAATTCGGTGGTTTGAACTCAGCCACTCGAAACTCGCCGGTAATTTCAGCCCCACTGCTACCCTGGCCACGGATCGTATAGAAACCCAAGGGTTGATTGGTCTTCAGGGGCAACTTCAGCGAAAAGGTGCCAAAGCCATTGGTGGGTTGGCTGCCCAAATCGGTCTTGGTGCCATCGGGGGCTTCTAAGGTGATCTGATAGATCGCATTTTTGTCCTGTTGCAGCACCCCGTGTTGCAGATAGTAGGCCGTTCCGGTAAACCAGGCAGTTTCCCCCGGTTGGTAGAGTTGGCGATCTGAGAAAATGGTTCCCCGAGACTCCGGTTGTCCACTGTTCCATCCTGCATCAATTCCGTAGCCGTAGGCACCACTATACTCCTGCGATCGCGCAAAGGCCCAGTCATCACCCTGGCGCACAATTGTGAGCAAATTCGGGGCTTCCCCTGGGTTCTTCCCGGCGGGACACGACGCTAAATCTTGCCGGGTGAACTGTAACGTTCCGGTGGGATCGGTTTGACCCACGGCACAGGGCTGGGGCGGCGGGAAGGATTTGGCCTCTAGTTGGGATGCATAGACTTCAACCTTGGCCCCGGCCACCGCTGCCCCGTCGGAGAGCTGGTGGACTCGGATCAGTCCAGAATCTGGGAACCATTGGGTGAAAACGCCAAGATTCGTCAGCTGCACCAACCCGTAGAAGTCGGGTTGTCGCCATTTCTCCTTGCCATCCTCCAGATAGCGGTTGGTGCGTGCCTGCACCCCATAGGCCAACATGCCAGTGGCTACCCCTAGTTTTTCCCGCAGGGGCACGGGAATTTCGGCGGGTTGGTTAGTGGAGGGACTGGCTAGTGGAAAGCGCTGCCAAGTGAGGGGATTGGGCAGTAAATCATTGCCATTGCCATTGGGAGAAGCGGTATCGACATAAACTAAATCCGTCGGTTGCACCACGCGATAGGCCGCCTTGTAAGCGGATTCCGGCAGATTCACCGCTGATATTTGCAACTGTAAATTCTGACCGGATGGAAAAATATTCAACCCTGAGGGTGCCCAGATATCACTGGCCAAATCCCCGGTGGTGTATTGTACCGTCACCGGTTGCCCCAGGGTTTGACCAAATTTATCCTTCAGTTGGGAATCAATAGAGATCGTATAGGCCGTTCCAGGGTCAAAGGCCCAGGGATTCAGGTTCACCACTGTGTCACCATCGTAGGCTTGCACCAAGGTCAGTCCGTTTTTAGGCGCTGGTTTCACCGTAATGGCGGCGATCGCTGATGCCGCAACTAAGCCATTGTTAAACCGCAACTGCGCTCCGCCCTGGACAAATCGTCCGAAGGCACCCCCCGCATCCGGTTGGCCAAAAAACTGGAGCTGCTCGAAGGCCAGTGGTCCATAGGTTTTAATCTGACTGGCTACCGTCGTCGTTGTCGGTAAATTGCCGTGGCGAGGCAGCAAGCCGGGGGTGAATTCTAGTCGATAGGCAGCTGCCTTGCTTAACGATTGCTGGGGTTGCAGGGTGTAATTCCAGACCTGTGTCGCTGGATCGAACTGCGTGGTGGGGGAGTCTTCGGCTGGGGTTGAGGGTTGCAGTGCTACCTTAACGGGAATGACATCGGGGCTGCCCTGGGGGAGCAACCGCAGGTGCTGCCCCAGGGAATCAGGATCCAACTCGACGTTGGCAGTAAAACTCAGGGTTGGGGTTAAGCCCACAGGTTCTGCCTGGGAGTCTGGATCTTGGGTCTGCCCCGGCAAGTTGGTCAACTTAATGGGCGGGGTACTAAACGTCCAGGCCAGATCCTTGTCCAAGCGGTGTTTGTTCAGATCGGCGAGTCCAGCTTTCAACGTGACCCGCACCCGCGTGGCTTGGGGAATGGCTCGATCCGCTTGAAAGCCCACCATCCGGGGTGTGAGGAACCGAAATTGTCCTGACAGGGGCGGCAGGATTTCAAACTTTTGTAGAATTTTTTGCTGATCGGGGCTATCGATACTTTCTATGGGAATCAGCGGTTCTTGGAAGCGAATCCGAATCTGAGATAGGGTTGCTGCTTCACCCGTAGGGCTGATTTCCTCAATCCATGGAGGTAGGGTTGGCAACGGTAAGGCAGCCACGGCGGGTAATCGCTCTTGGCCCGATAGGGTCGCAATCCCACAGCCAGCAATGCCCACCACCCACAACAACAGCAGTAGCGACCGCATCCAAGTCCGTAATCTTCTAGGAATAGCACCCATTTTGCTGCCCTCACGTCCCTTCCCAGTGATAACGGACAGCGCTGGTCAGACCTCGGAATTACGCATAATTCTTAATCCAGACAGGTTCCATCCGGTAGCACGGCCATGGACAACTTGGTCTCAAACAGAATCGCTCCTGCCAGGGTGGCCTCAAACAGGTTGGCGGCTTTTAGGGTTGCCCAACTGAGATTCGTCTGACTGAGATTGGCTCCGCGCAGCACCGCCCCCTCGAAGTTCGCGGTTTTGAGGTTAGCGCCCTGGAGGTTGGCTTGGCTTAGTTTAGCCCGGTTCAGGTTGGCACCACTGAGATCGCTGCCCCGCAAATCTGCATAACTTAAATCTGCGGCACTCAAATCCGAGATCGCCAGTTTCGCTCCTCGCAGATTGGCACCACTCAAGTTGATCCCAGAGAGTTGCTGGCGACTAAAGTCGCGCTCTCCAGCGGCGTATCGTTCTAAAATATCTTCAGTTTTAACCTGACTGCTCTGCTGATGTCTGTTCATGCGTAGCACCGTTTGCGGGTACTCTGGCAATTTTATGATCCCTGCTCCAGTCTCTACACTAACTGAAGGGCGGATTGCTAGAGGTTGAGGGTCAATGGTAGCGTGAATAGTAGCAGTTCATCAGCTGCACAGGTCTGGTTAGGCACGATCAATAGGTTAGAGGCTCGTTTTCAGTACCACTGTTTATAGCGTTTTGTTTGACAGCTGCGCGGTTTCCTAACTCTGCCATTTAATCCTTCCCCATGACTTGAATGCGAGAAATTGGATGGTCACACCAGCACTTCCCTATCGCTTGCTTCAACTCCCTGAACGGGTTGAGCATGTCAATGTCAGAGCGATTCTAGCTCAGGTCACTGATCTGATGAAGTGGGGTACAACTGCTGTCCTCCTAGATTGTCATCGGGTTACGTTTATGGATAGCTCCGGACTAGGCTTATTGGTCACGATTCTGAATCGGCTTGAGGCCGATGGAGGACATTTGTATCTGTGTGGAGTCAGAGAGCATACTCTAGAACTGCTGGAAGCAACGGATCTCCAGCAGACCATCCCCATCTTTGAACATGAAGCCGCCTTTTGCCACTGGCTCACCCATGCCCAACCCAATCAGCAACTGGCTATCCCTGATTTTTCAGGCACAATTGAGAAGTAGTGATCTACTCCTGTCGTCCCGCGGTTGAGATTTTGATGTCTACTGCCAAGCTTTCCCTCACTGGTCTGACTGCGGATGCCTTCCGACACCCCTTGGATCTGGACGCTACTTCCACCCTCAAGCAATTACCAGGATTAGATGTGGTGGTGCGGAGCCTGCTAGGACCCTTAGCAGAACAATTCTTCTCGTTGGATCATCTAGCAGCCAGCATTCTCATCAGTGAGCAGCAGTTACCCCAGTATCACCAACTGCTGTTGGACGCCTGCCGCATTCTCGATATTGAGCCCCCGCAACTCTATCTGCGGCAGCACCCCGTACCCAATGCTTATACCCTGGCAATTCGGGGAAAGCAGCCATTTATTGTCCTCCACACCTCCCTGGTTGATTTACTGACGCCAGAGGAAGTGCAGGCGGTCATTGCCCATGAACTCGGTCATCTCAAATGTGATCATGGGGTCTACCTAACTCTGGCTAATTTAATTGTGCTCACCGCTGGGCAGTTACCAATTTTAGGCACCTTCCTGGCTCAGGGGTTACAGATGCAGATGCTCAGTTGGCTCCGCTGTGCAGAGTTTACTTGCGATCGCGCAGCTCTATTGGTCACTCAGAACCCTAGAATTGTCATGTCTGTGTTGATGAAATTGGCAGGTGGATCACCTCAACTTGCCCATCAGTTAAACTTAGATGCCTTTATTGCCCAGGCGAGAGCCTACGAAGATGCCAGTTCTACCGAAATAGGGGAAGCACTGAAACAAGCTCAGACTGTAAACTTGACTCACCCAGTTCCGGTGTTGCGCGCCAGTGAGATTGACCGCTGGGCCAGCACACAGGCATATCAAACTCTGTTGCAGACGGCTGAGATTCAGTATAATAGTGAAGCTGCTATCAAGGGCGGGTGGCGAAACTGGTAGACGCAGCAGACTCAAAATCTGCCTCCGAAAGGAGTGAGAGTTCGATTCTCTCTCCGCCCATTATCCTTCAAACCGCGTAGATGCTTACCTGAATCATGGCACTGTAACGAATGGAAATCGGATACAGAGTCATGAATTGAAGATATAGCGGGTATCAATCTACTGAAGCGCATTTGCAGCAGTGACTAAACCAACCGAATGAGTTCTCTACCGTCACTGCTGCAAATGCAGTTTCTAACGCTTGGAGCAAATGAGGATACGTCCTTGCTCCAAGACAACGGAGAATGCTCTTACATGTGATGATGCCCTTGGCTGGCTGGTTTGCTCACTGTGGTCTATTCATCTAAAAACCGCTGTAAGTGCCCACTAAAAAGGAGATCACTGAGTTGATCTCCTTTTGAAACTCTCGAAAAATTACTAAAGTAAACCAGAAAAGCGACAGGTGCCTGAAATTACATCAGACCCCAGAAGTGAAGGACACCTTTGCCGACAAGCAATTCAGTTGCTAGGGCAGCAACGAAACCAATCATTGCCAAACGACCATTCCAGATTTCAGCTTGGGGGGTAAACCCAAACTTCCAGGCATTCCGGTCTTCCGTAACAGGTGCTGTGATTTTTTGTGTGTCTTGCATGATGTGTCTCCAGGAGGTTGCAGTTGAGGGTGATGAACAGAGTATTTAGATTCAGATCAGTCCCAGCAGGTGGAGGACACCTTGGCCTGTTGCTAATTCAGTAACCAGCGCTGCCACAAAGCCAATCATGGCTAAACGACCGTTCCAGTTCTCAGCACCAACAGTAAAGCCAAAGCTCCAGGTATTCCGGTCTTCTTTCAGCATTGCATCGTCTCTAAAGGCTAAGATTTATTAACCGTTGTAAATGAATATAACAAAAATTGAGTCCTGTGCCAAGGTGTCCCGGCTGTCTCATGGCTTGTCAAGAATTTTTTTCTGGGTTGAAAACCCAGAAAATCATCTCCTTCGTAACTCCTTTTCCATTAGCTAACAGTTGACAGCGCAATAGGCAGTTGCCAAGGGTAAGGTGCAGCAAATTCGAGTGGTGAATCCCTCATGATCCTCAGGTTGGCTAACCCGTTGCGGTAGCGCGGGTGCCACTAGTTCAAGATGACCTTGCATTTGCGCCAAGATCATTTGGTTGCTGAGGAGCGTTAGCCCAGGCGATGGGTGGTCTGCCGTTGCGAGTTCTGGAGCTGGGGGCATTCGCAGGAGATCGATAGGCTCTGCCCAAGCACCATCCGGACGTTGATCTTCAACCCAAATTTGAACCGTACCCGCTTCCGGAAGCAGGGCGGCAGAGAGGCGAATTGATCCGGTCGTCATGGCATCGATCGCGGTGGCTACCAAGTTCAAGAGCACCTGTTGTAACCATTGCTGATCGGCCACAACTGCACCCTCTACGTGGGGATAGATGACTTGCAGGTGGAGACCTCGATCCTGTGCTTGTATGCATGTCAGGTGATCAATCTCCTCGAATAGCGTTTTCAGAGACAGGGGTTGCAACTTTAAACGACTACGACCCGCTGCTAATTTTGCCACCCTGAGAATCTGATCCAGCATTGATACCATTCGCAGCGTCGCAGCATGGGCAAGGCTGACAAACTCCCGCTCTTCAGCCGAATCGTTACATAAATCCGCCAGAATCAGTTGGTGGGTGCCAATAATGCTGCTCAGGGGCGATCGCAATTCGTGGGAAATTCGGGCTAGATACCCTGCCTGGAACTGCCCGACTGTAATTGCCATCTGATAGGCCAACTCCGAGCATTGCAATTGTGATTGAAGGCTTTGGATCTTTGCCAGATACAGCTGTACCGGATCCGCCGGGGAATCGGTCTTAACAACTGACCGGGTTCCCAGAAACCCCCAGCTCGTCCCCACCCCCAGCCCCATTCCGATCAACATCCACAACCCAGCACTCCAGTCCATGGTTTTCTACCTCGCAAGTTTGGCCTCAATTCGCATCGGGTGCCCCGATAGGTTAGCGTATCGGTGAGTGCTCGGGAGCCTGATGGGCAAGGGGAGAGCATTCACTTGATTCCCCAATGATCGGGTCTAGATTTTCAGCCTCACCGACCCTTGGCGTAAAATCTCCCACCCCACCCCACTCCATTTCGCAATCGTGGAGGGGAGGGTGACACCACTTTCCTTCAGCGTTGGGGCTGAACTACCTTCAATTGCGACCAGATCCGCCAGCAATGGGGTCAAAACCTCTGGAAATGCTGCCGCGATCGCCGCCATTGTTTGCAGGGCAGGTTGACCAGAACGATTCGCACTGGTGGTCGCCAGCGGTCCCGTTTGAGCCAGGATTGTGCGGGCGATCGCCCGATCGGGAACCCGGAGCCCAATCGTGGTTGGCTGCCGTGGGTGGATCTGGGGGGGAACGCGGGAACTCGCAGGGAGAACCAACGTCAAGGCTCCTGGCCAGTACTGTTGGGTCATTTTCTGCCAAATATTCAATTCTGTAGGTGTACCAGCCACATAGGGCCAGAGATCTTCCGGGGTCGCAGCCATCAAAATTAAGGGCTTGTCGAGACTTCGCTGTTTGGCGGCAAAAATTAGATGGGAGCAGTCAGGGCGGGCTGCTAAGGCTGGAACCGTATCCGTCGGAAAGCTAATCAGATGGCTGCCCGAGCTGGCACCCGCCACCAATTCATATAGCGTCACTTGGGGCATGCCGATACTCCAGATCTAGGCTGCGTTACCGCTGAGACAAAGCGATCGATCCCTGCTAAATCCCGGTGAACCTGAATCGAGGTATAGTCTCCCTGAGCAGTTAACAAGTCCACCACGGTCGCTGCCTGTCCCGCCATCATTTCCACCAGCCACAGCCCTCCCGTCTGGAGATAGTCGGGGGCACCCTGCACCAAGTGGCGAATACACCCAAGACCATCTGCCCCCCCATCAAGGGCTAGATGAGGCTCGTGCCATGCCACCTCTGGTTGGAGTTGGGCAATCATCTGGCTCGGAATATAAGGTGGATTCGAGACCATGCCCAGGAGTTTGCCCCGAAGCGCTGTGAGGGGCTCCCACCAGCTGCCCTGATACCATTGAATGCGATCGCCCCCCAGTCCCTGCCGCTCGGCATTATATCGGGCGATCCTCAGAGCCTCTGGGCTGTAATCAACGGCATGAATTGTCGCTTGGGGAAAAGCATGGTTGAGCGCGAGGGCGATCGCCCCACTCCCCGTCCCCAAGTCCACCCAGTGCATCGGTACCGCAATGTCACTCAGAAAGGTGGGAGCCAGGGCAATCGCCAGATCAATTAAGAGTTCGGTCTCAGGCCGAGGAATTAAGACTGCGGGGGAAACAGCAAGAGAAAAATGACGCCAGGGAGTGGTTCCCGTCAAATACTGAATCGGCACCCGCTGATGAGTTCTTAAGTCCCAAAGCTTTGAGAACTCTGACAAAGGATAGGGGATCTGAATCTGGGGGCAATCCTGCAAGGTGTAGAGTCTGAGACGATCTAGCCCCGTCAGTTCCTGTAAAAACCAATCGATTTCCGCCGCAGCAATGTCAGCGGATTGTGCCGCTTCTAGGGCTGTTCTTCGCCATCGCCACAGTTCAGTACCTGTCACCCACAGGGTGCAGCGATCGGACAAATGGGTTATTTCTTGCCTAAAAACCACTGCTTCAGCCCCATTACACAGAATTGATCCTAAACAAAAAACTGGCAGAGAGTCATGGGTGCTCTCAGCCAGTCGACTACAGCGCCTATTTGGTTTTGACGACTCCACCTAGGGAGTGGTGGCTGGGGTCGGTTTGGGAGCTGGCTTGGGTGGTTGAGGCTGCCCAGCGCCTCCTGGGTTAAGGGAGCGGACATACTCCAGGGAATCACGGGGGGGGATCAGCAGTAGTTGGTTTAACTGGGGACTCGTACCAGATTTGAGAGTCTGTAAGACTCCCTCCAAATTCAACACTTGAATGTCAACGGACGCTGCCAGGTTGGGTTGTTGTTGCTTAAACCGTTCCAGCATTGTCTGGAGCTCTTCTTTACTAAAGAACAGCGGAATCACTTGCTGATTCCCTTGCTGAATGGTTAAACTACCCCGTTCTGGGGGTCCGCCTCTGGCAACAAATAGGGGAACCCCACTAAACTGAGTTGCCTTTGGATCTGATTGCTTCAAGATCGTGAGGGCTGCAGTTACCTGTTGTTGCATGGGAACATAGGCAAACTCCAGGAAATCAGGCTTTGTCCGATCCTTCTGCATCAGCTTATAGATTTCCCCCAGGGAGATAGGCACCACGCGCACATTCTTCGCTAACTCAGGGTTCCGAGTTTTCAGCGTCTCCAAGAAGGCTTTGGCATCCTGCTGGCTGATGAAGGCTCCAGCTACAGGTGCTTGGTTGGGGGAATTCGGGGGGGGTTGCCACTAGAGGAGCACCCTCTGCATTGGTTAAGGTGAAGACTGGAATAGGTTTCAGCTTAGTGATGATTTCAGCTTCAGTCAAAGCAAGCACCTGGGTCCGTTCCATCACAACTGGAGTCAGGGACGGCCCCAGTAAAGCACCTCCAATCAGACCTAGGGTTGCACCCCAGCGAACGAATGATTTCATAACGACTCCTGCCATCAGTACCTTCACGAATCCTTCAAAAGTTGAGCGCTACCTAAAAACAATTGAGAGCGACGTAATACCCTCGCGACTCCCCACCAGATGATGAATTATTGTAATTGATTGACGCTGCCTGCTGTTCAGGATGCTAGCAGAGATGACTGGCTCTATCGGCAATAGTTCCAAAAATATTCCCTCATCCCCCTGGTTATCCCCGCAATTTTCCTGACTCAGTGTTGCTCCTGACCCAGTCTCTCAGCCAATTGGGAAAGTTGCACACCAGATCTTGTCTGGTGCCGGACTTTCTAGTGCATTCTTGATCCAGGTGGATGAGCAATAGTGTCAGAAATCGAGCTACCCCGTTGGCACAGTGATCTATCACTAGCAGATCCATGATGCCAGAGAGGCAGGATTTTGTATCCTCAATGGGTTACCTGCGGTCAGACAAGGGGGCGTTAACCACAAACTGGAAAACTTGCTCAATGGATTGAAATTTGTTCACCCTATCTTCTAACTGATCTACTCAATTTCCATAATTCTGTGTAATATCGCTGGTAGGTGAAATTAATATGAAAAATCCAGGTGTTTTCTGGATATTAACTAAATTTACGAGCTTACCTCAGCCTCTAGTGATCATCGGTTCCAGTTTAGAGTCAGCGATCGCTCCAGATGCGGTCAGCAATGTTGATCCCTGTTTGTCCTCACAAATTCTCCTAGACGTTGTCTACTTGCGGAAGAAGTCGTGGTTAGCATCTTAAAGAATCTATTGTCTAAGAAGACCAAGGGCATTGGCATTGAGCTAGCCCCTGATCGTGTCAACATAGCACAGCTGCGAAAGCAGAGTTCTGGTTTCAAGCTGACGGCACTGACCACCATACCAATTCCTGAAGGCATGATTCAGGAGGGACAGATTACCGATCCCACTGCCCTCGCCGAGTTAATTCAATCCGCTCTTTCAGAGATTAAGCTAAAAGTCAAGCGCATCGCCACTGCGATTCCAGGACGGGAAGCCGTCACTCGTTTGATTCCCGTGCCAGCGGAGCTGGATGACCGGGAGTTGCGGGAAATGGTCTTGAACCAGGAAGCAGGGCTGTATTTACCTTTTCCGCGTGAGGAGGCGGATGTCGATTATCAAAAGCTGGGGCTCTTTATTGATGAAGACGGGATTGAAAAGGTGCAGGTACTCTTGGTCGCTACTCGTAAAGAGGTGACCGATAGCTACATCAGTACTTTCCAGCAAGCTGGTTTAGAAATTGATGTCTTGGAGATCAGTAGCTTTTCGCTGATTCGTACCATTCGGGAACAGTTGCGTCAATTTGCGCCCCAGGAAGCCGTTGCCATCGTCGATGTGGAATTTGAAAGCACTGAGATATCTATTGTGGTGGATGGGGTACCTCAGTTTTCCCGAACAGTTCCCATTGGCACCCATCAAATTCAAACGGCTCTGTCCCGTGCGATGAATCTCCCAGCCTCCAGAAATATGGAGGTGTTGCAGGGATTAACCATTCCAGTGAGTCCCACTGATAGCATGAATACGGGTAAACTCAATGCCCCTAACCCTGGAATGTCTGCCATGATGCGGGTATTGGGTGAGTTGGCAGATGAGCTTCGCCGCTCGATTGACTTTTACCTCAACCAGGGAGAAAACCTGGAGGTTGCCCAATTGCTGCTGGCTGGGCCAGGAGCCTCGATTGGGCAACTGGATGATTTTTTACTCAACGTTTAAATTTACCGACGATACAAATCGATCCCGTGACCGCTCTCTCCTTGCAGGTTGAGCAGGATATTCCTCAGTTGCAGAGAGCGGGGCTGGGTGTTGTGTTGGGCTTAGGACTTCGGGAGGCGTGGTGAGATGTACGGTCTAGATATTAATTTCCTCAGCGATCGCCTGGAACGTCCTGAAGCCAGCGGTGGCATTATTAGGGCGGTCAACCCGGAAAGTCCAGTTCCCTTAATTGCCGGAATTGCAACAGGGGTCTTGCTTCCTGTGGTGGTTGGCGGTCTCTGGTTGCTGCTGCAAAATCAAAATTCCAATTTAGAACAGCAACAAGCAGAACTAGATAACCAGCTAAAGAACTTGACGACTCAGCTCAAGGATGTGGCAGCTATTCGGTCTCAAATTAGCCAGGTTACGGGGGATACAGACGCTTTAGTAGGTATCTTTAACCAGATTAAGCCTTGGTCTGCGTTGCTCCAAGATATTCGCGATCGCACCCCTCCCGGCATCCAAATTGCGGCTGTGAAACAGACCGAACCCCCGCCTGTCCCTGTTGTGTCAACCCCCTCCCCCTCTCCCAGTGCTTCTCCTAAAGCAGCGGCAGCAGGCGCACCTGCTACCCCGGCAGCTGCCACCCCAGCGGCACCGGCCACTCCAGCACCGCCGCCTCCCCCGCCCCCCATTGCCAATCTTGAAATTAGTGGAGTTGCCCGCTCCTTCAGTGATATCAATGACTTTATTCTGATCCTGCAACAGTCTCCCTTTTTACAAACGGGGACAACTCGGCTGATCAAGGCCGATCTGATCGATAACCCCACTCAGGTTGATTTGTCCAAGGCTCCCTTAGCAACGGGGGCAATTGTGAAGATGCCCAAAGTTGTTGCCTATACCATTCAGACCAGTCTTTCTGATGTACCAGCCTCTGAGCTGATCTCAGAATTAAATCGCAATGGTGCTGTCGGATTGGTCAGTCGGATCGAGACCCTCAAGACCAAAGGAGTAATCAAGCCATGACAATGAGTGGAGATTTTGCTTCTCCAAGTGGGCAAGAGGCAGAGGCGTCCCCTAGCTATCCAACTGCCTTTGGGTTGACCCTCACCCCGATGGTCAGTGGCATCCTAGTGGCACTGCTCGGTTTGGCGGGTGCTGCCTATCTGCTCCTGAACTTTGTCCAACCCCTGTGGGTGCAAAGGCAAGATCTGGAGACCAATATTCAAACCAAGCAAGAACAGGTCAAGCGTCAGCAAGAAAGTTTAAAGCAGATTGCCCAAGTTAAAGGTGAGCTAGAAGCGGCTCAGCAACGCCAGACGGAAGTATTCTCCTTGTTTGCGGATGAAGCAGAGCTGGAGACCCTACTACTTGATCTCAATCGGATTGTGAATACCCGCAAGGGTAAACTTGTGAGCTTTGTCCCAGCATCCAAGGTTCCAGAAATTGTCATTGATAGCTCTTTAGGTGCCGCCGTCAATGGCAAACTCAGGCGGCAAGTCTACAAAGTGCAACTCGAAGGCAACTTTGATCAAACCCGACAAATTTTATTGACCCTAGAGCGTCTCCAGCCATTACTGGTGATGAAAAACTTGACATCGGTACTCGACTCCTCGGAGCAGAAACTTTTAATCGGCATGCAAGGGACCAAGCTGATTCCTGTAGGTCAGGCTGATACCAAGATCAAAACGGTGTTGGATCTGATTGCTTTGTTACCCCTTGAGACGAAACCTAATCTAACTGCTCCAGTGGAGACGAAACCTAATCCGACTGCTCCAGTCCCTGCCAAACCCTAGGGAAAAGGGTATCGGCAATTCCAGTCAGGCGCGCTTCGCAATTTGAATTAAGTTTGTGTGAGGAGAGAATGGTGAGAAAATATACAGGGTTCAGTGGAATCATCCTTGGTGGTAGTGCTGCGTTACTCGCAACTCAACCTGCTTGGGCCGCAACTGCGGCCATCACATCTATCCAACTCCAGCCAACAGAGGATGGTCTCAGTCTACTTCTGGAAACAAGTACGGGACAATCGCCCCAAGTCTCGACAACTGGGGATGCTCATCAATGGGTGGCCGAGGTCGTCAATGCCCAACTGCGCTTACCCCATGGTGAAAGCTTTTACCAACAACATCCGATGCCGGGGATCTCAGCCGTCAGGGTAACGGCTCTTGATGCTAACCGTGTTCGGGTTAGCGTGGTCGGTGATCCTGAGACATCCTTGGGGAAAATGCTCCAATTGCAAAGTAGTAAGGGCTTACTCTTAAGTCTGTCCAACCCTCAACCCTCCCTGGAATCGGCCCCAGTAGTGGCTGCGGCAACTGAGCAACCAGACCAAACCCCAACAACCACTGCTAGATCCACTGTCTCACCAGAGATTGCAAGTAATCCCGAATCAGCACCCACTTCTATCTCTGTACCAACGTCCCCCACCCTCATTGCCCAAACGCCAGCAGTTCTGGTTCCCAATCCCAAAGTTACCGTGACGGGTTCGGGGGTTAACTCTGTTCCCACGATCGCCCAACCCTCCAATATTGTGATTCCCAATCCTAGGATTACCCTGGATGGTACTGGCTCAAACTCAACATCAGCACCCACACCCAGTGCAGCTCCGCCTACCTTGCCCAGGGCGATCGCACCGCCAGTGGGGGACATTGCAATTTCCAACATCGGTGGATTTACGAGTGTGATTGATCTGGGTACGAGCCAACGGGTGCCTCGCCTAGTTCTCAGAGATGCGCCAGTGCGAGAAGTACTCACCTTGCTGGCAAGAGCTGCGGGATTGAACGTTGCTTTTACAACGGAAGCACCCACCCGGCTAGGTCAGGCAACCTTGAATCAGGATTCATCCTCTGAAGGTCCCCGAATCTCGCTGGATATCGAGAATGAATCGATTCAAGATGTATTTAACCATGTCCTGCGGGTGAGTGGTCTTCAAGCCAATCGAGTCGGTCGCACCATTTTTGTGGGGGTGCGGCTACCCGTAGAGGCTCGCAATGTGGTCGTTCGTTCCCTGCGGCTCAATCAAGTCAGTGTGGTGGATGCCGCCAACTTTTTGAGTGCCCAGGGGGCAGAGACCCAGCAGCCGATCACTCGCGTTACCATCCAACAGGTGGGAACTGGACTCAATGCGCGGGATGTAGAAATTCGTGAACCTGCCATTATTGCCCTAGCGGCTCGTGAGGGCACGGGTACCCTGTTGTTAACTGGATTGTCAATCGTGGCGGATGCGCGCACCAATACTATCACGTTGATTGGTGAGCCACAGAAGGTAGAAATGGCATCTAGCCTCCTAACACAACTGGATGCCCGAAAACGCCAAGTGATTGTCAATGTCAAGATTGTTGATGTCAACTTACTGGCTTTGAATGAATCGAGCAGTAGTTTTTCCTTTGGCATTAACGATAGCTTCTTTGTCTTTGACAAGGGAGCGGCAGTCTTAAATTTTGGGCCTTATAACCCCCCCCAGCGCATTATCAGCAACCACCAGTCTGATCAGCCCGACTACCGTTGCGAACCCCTACGCGTCGGGAACACCATTCCTAGGGCCACAGTTTTTTAACGCTGGTGGTGGTGTGCCCCAGGCTACAAGCCCACTCAGTCCAGGAACCCCCGGTGCCCCCGGCTTACAGAACTTTCAGTTGAGTCCCAGCGGCAACCCCCTGCAGCCGGGAATCACAGATTTTACACCGGGTACCGCTGACTCACCCAGCACCATTACCTATGGTCTGCCCACCTTTTTCCGTTACCCCACCCAATTCCTATCTCAGCTCCAAGCCCAGGTTCAAAGTGGCAATGCTAAAATCCTTACCGATCCCACCATGGTAGTTCAGGAGGGTGAGGAGGCTACCGTTGCCTTGACCCAAGAGGTTGTGGGCAATATTACCAATACCACCACCTCAACCAATTCCACATCGACTCAAACGGTGACCGCTAATATTGTCAATGCTGGGTTAACCCTCGATATCAAGATTGAGCGTATTGATGACAATGGCTTTGTTACCTTGACTGTCAATCCGACTATCGCCACCATTGGCAGTACTCAGAACATTACCGTTGGTCGAGATACCAACCAAATCGCCCTCTTAAATACCAGAACCATCAGTTCTGGGCGCATCCGACTTCGGGATGGGCAAACACTGATTCTGTCTGGGATCATTACGGAAGCCGATCGCACAACCGTCACCAAAGTCCCGATTTTAGGTGATATTCCGATTCTAGGAGCCTTGTTCCGTGCGACGAGCAAACAAAATGAGCGCCAAGAAGTTATCGTCATGTTGACGCCCCAAATCATGGATGATTCCGATCGCGCTACGTTTGGCTATGGCTACACACCAGGGCCAGAGGTGCGGCGGATCTTAAATCAGCCCTAAACGAGACAATTGTTCTTACCCATGACACGAAGTCACAGGCAGCCGTGAGTTTCAAGTTTATCTCTGGATGGCGACGGCACTGGTCAGCAGCAAGGCTGGATGTCAGATCGGGTCGTCTGGAGAAATCGGAACTCTTGGTGATTGCCATCACAGCAGTGGTGGTCAGTGGCGTACTCTTAGGAATGCGTCAACTCGGCTGGCTACAACCGATGGAGCTGCTGGCCTATGACCAAATGGTGCGGCTCCGTCATGATCGGGGGCCTGATCCTCGCCTATTGGTGGTGGGAATTACGGAAGATGACATCAATCACTTTGCCAAGCGGTGGCCGCTGCCGGATCAAGTACTGGCAGACGCGATCGCGCGCATACAGTTGCACCAACCCAGGGCAATTGGTTTAGATATCTGGCGGAATGTGCCGAATGAACCGGGACATCAAGCATTGCTGCGGCAATTTCAGGCTCCTAATGTATTTGTGATTACGAAGATTGGAGATGTGCCGCCACCGCCCAGTTTCCTCCAAGCGAAAAACCAGATTGGTTCCAATGATGTTGCCATTGATCCAGATGGGGTGTTACGGCGTAACCTCCTGTTCCCCTCCACCAATGACCCAGTCTATCTGCCCTTTTCGGAAGATGGGGTTTTCTATGCCTTATCTTTGAGATTGGCGCTAGCCTATTTAGCCGTGGAGGGGATCTATCCTCAAGCCAGTCCTACCAATCCTAATTACTTAAAGTTGGGTCGTGCGGTGTTTGTTCCCCTGCGATATCATGCCGGCGGATACCAAAACATTGATGCCGCCCGCAACGATCAAGATGTCAGAGGCTATCAATCTTTGATCAACTACGGATCGCGCAATCCAGCACCTCAAGTGTCTTTGAGAGCCTTATTGGAAGGGAAGGTCAGCCCTGATCTGATTCAGAACAAGATTGTGCTAGTCGGCGCGGTTGCTCTGAGTACCAAGGATTTATTTCTAACGCCCTATAGTGCCGGAGACACCTCAAAGAATGCGGTGATGCCAGGGGTGATGATCCACGCCCAGGCAATTAGCCAAATTTTAGATGCAGCCCACGGTCAGCAAACGCTGTTCTGGTTCTGGCCGGAATGGGCAGAGGTGGTTTGGATTATTGGCTGGACTCTGATGGGGGGAGGGTTAGCATGGCTAATTCAACATCCTATGAGCCTTGGTCTCAGTGGTGTACTCATGCTGGGAGTTCTGCTGGGGATCACATTTTCAATCTTCACCCAGGACGGATGGATCCCCTTGGCCGCTCCGGGGTTGGGGGTGGTAATGATGGGAATCGCGTTAGTTACCTATCGCGCCTATCAAGCACAACAGCAACAGCAGATCGTCATGACCCTCCTGGGTCAAAATGCCTCCCCCGCGATCGCTGCTGCTTTGTGGCATGACAGAGATAAACTCCTAAAATCCGGCAAGTTGCCGGGGCAAAAACTGACTGCGAGTATCCTGTTTACGGATGTAGTGGGCTTCAGTACAATTTCTGAGCAGGTGAGTCCGGAATTTCTGCTGGAGTGGTTGAATGAATACTTGGCAATGCTGACACGGGAAGTTCTGACGCACCACGGCATCATCAACAAGTTTACAGGTGATGGCATTATGGCAGTGTTTGGCGTTCCGGTCGCACGGACAACGGCTGCAGAAATTGCAAATGATGCAATAGAGGCGGTGCATTGTGCATTAGCGATGGAGCGTCGGCTTCAGGAACTCAATCAGATCTGGCAAACACAAGGTCGGACAGCGATTAAGATGCGCGTCGGAATTTACACAGGTCCCGTCGTCGTGGGGAGTCTTGGGAGTAAAGATCGGTTGGAGTATGGGGTGATTGGGGACAGTGTCAACATTGCGTCTCGGCTGGAGAGCTGCCAAAAAGAACGTCAAGTCGGTATTTGCCGGGTCTTAATCGCGGAAGAGACCCTCGTACATCTTCAAGAACAATTTTGTGTGGAACCCTGGGGATTAATGGAGTTGAAAGGGAAGCAGCAGATGGTGAATGTCTATCGGGTGGTAGCGGTGCAGGAAAATTCTTTAACGCCTAAAAATTCTGAGGAAAGCAGCTCACCTCTGCAAGCCTAGTGACCGTGCTGATCTGTCCCCGCCGACGGACATCGGCAACCAACACCTAAAGTGATGGGTTCAGGGGTCTGGGTTGCAGGAGGTCTCTTCTCAGTTTCTAAGTTCTAGCCATCTGTACTGAATCTTCCGATTGGTCTGTAACGTGTAAGGATTTATTCCGTATGCCATTGAAACTATTTTCTCCCCATTTCCTCAGAACTTGTATCGGTCTCTCTCTCAATGCCTTGGTGGTAGTTTTGCCCCTAGTGGCGGTGGCGCAGCAGTTTAGTCCTCCCCCGCCTGGTAGCTTTAAGCCCCCTCGCTCCAGTCTACCGGAACGCCGAGAGGGGGCAGGGACTCGTGGCCCCTGTATCAAGGGTGATAAGGCATTAACTCCAATCATGCCGCAAACCAATCCTGCCTTGACCGTGAGTGCCTATCCCTCCTTCTTCTGGTATGTGCCCACGACCCCTGCTAAGATTGCTGAGTTAGTGGTCTTAGATGAAAATGATCAGGAACTCTACAAAACCACATTACCATTGACCGGAAAGCCTGGAATTCTAAGCTTTTCCATGCCTCAAACTGGGACTCAACCCTTAGAAGTCGGTCAAACCTACCATTGGCAGTTTTCCATTGTGTGTAGCCCCCAAGAGCCTTCTGAAAATGCGTTTGTGGAAGGCTGGATTCAGCGAGTGGAAACAACTCCAGCACTCTTGAGCCAGTTAAAGGCAGCCAAACCACGTCAGTACGCAGCGGTCTATGCAGCGACAGGGATTTGGGATGATGCCCTGACAACCTTGGCTCAACTCCGACTCCAGCGTCCGGGTGACCCTACAGTGGTGAACGACTGGGTAACTCTGCTAAAGTCTGTAGAACTTGGGCATCTCGCCCAAGAACCCTTGTTACCCTAGTAGAAATGGATCAGGGGGATTCTTGAACTGATTGATTGCAGAGGGCACCATTAGCTGTGAAACAGTTGGGTTTGCTGCTAACATTCTTACCCCTATGGCTCCTCCTGCTCCCAGAACTAGCCCAGGCTCAATCCATCACAGCAGCACCCGATGGTACGGGTTCCCTCATCATCCTCCAGGGTAACCGCTATGACATCACTGGGGGGCAGCGCTCAGGGGACGGCAACAATCTTTTTCATAGCTTTTCCCAGTTTGATCTCAATCCGGGGGAGGTGGCCAATTTTCTCTCCACCCCCACCATTCAAAATATCCTGGGGCGAGTAACAGGGGGAAGTCCCTCGGTGATTCAAGGCTTGATCCAAGTCACCGGAGGATCTTCTAACTTATATCTTATGAATCCCGCTGGGATTATTTTTGGTGCCAACGCCCGTCTGGATGTGCCAGGTTCATTTACAGCCACAACGGCTAATGGCATTGGCTTGGGCGATCGCTGGTTCAATGCGGTCGGGAGCAATCACTACCCGGATCTGGTGGGCATCCCTAACAGCTTTGCCTTCACCATGCAACAACCCGGCAGTATTATTAACGCTGGAGATTTAGAGGTTTTCCAGGGAAGGACGCTGACTCTGGTGGCTGGAACCGTTGTTAGCACAGGACAGCTCAGTGCTCCCGGCGGCCAGGTAGTGGTCGCTACAGTTCCAGGGGAAAGCTGGGTACATCTAAGTCAGCCAGGGATGGTGTTGAGTCTAGAAATAGAGAGTGGAAATGCTCTCTCGACGCAGGTTCCCGACCTGCCAACCCTCGCCCCCCTCACGTTACCGCAACTCTTGACGGGTGGAAATAGCAATCATGCCACTGGCTTGACCTTGAATGCCGATGGGTCGGTTCAGCTCACAGGGTCAGGGCTGCGGGTGGAGACCGGGGATGTCACAGCAACGGATGTCACGGCTGGGACGGCTCACCTCCAAGCCAGCAACAACCTCACCCTCCCTGACAGTCAACTGCACACTACGGGTGATCTGAATCTCTTCGCCCAAAACACGGTGCGGATTCGGGATAGCATTGCCCAACCTTTCTTGGCAGTGGTCGGGGGAGATCTGACCATTCGGGGCAACCAACAAATTGATATCTTGGCGCTCAATCATCCGGATACGGTGCCGTTTCAGGTGGGAGGAAACCTTTCTCTGGTGAGTGATGGCCTGATTGCCGCTGATACCTATATGACGAGTGGCGGCAACATCCGGTTTTTGACTCTTACGGGTGAGCCGGGTCGGATAGTCAGTTTCTCTGACCCTGTGATGACGGCTACTGGTGACGTTAGCCTCGGTGACTACACAGGAGTTTCGCTCAAGGTGGTTGCTGGCGGCAATATTTCCTATGGCACAATTGTGATTGATGGGATTGATCCCGATGTTGACCCTACCCAACCGGCACTATTCTTCACCGCTGGCGGCTCGATTATGGGGAGTGGCAAGGTCTCTACCACTGTACCGGGTGGCGGATTGCTGGTTGATTTTCAGGCAGCTCAGAATATTCTCACGAGCGAGATCACAACCCAGGGAGGTAGTATTACCTTCAACAGCGACAAGGGGCAAATCACTGTTGAGGGGGCATTACGAGCAGGGTCTTTCATTGGCGATGGAGAAGATATCAGCCTCTCTGCCATGGGAGACATTAGCACCCAAGGCGTCAGAAGTCGATCGAGGCAGGGGAACGGAGGCAATATTAGTCTGACCAGTCTGGCAGGCAGTATTGATACAACAGGCGAAGATCTCCTCACCGCTGCCGCGAATGGAATGGGTGGCACCATTACCCTTACTGCTGCTGACACGATTCTCACGAGTAATCTTTTGTCATCGGGGGGGCTAGGTGGTGGTGCTATTACTCTTTCTAGTACAAATGGTGCGATCGATACCAGCACTGGGGTATTAGATAGTTCCTCGACGGCCGGGGATGCTGGGGCGATCGCCCTCAATGCCACAACCAGCGTTAAAACCGGCAATCTCACCGCGGTTTCAACCGCTGATACCGCAGCCAATGGGGGCACCATTCTGGTGCAGGCAGGGAAGGGACTGGTGACCAGTGATCTCAATACGAGTTCGGTCGCGGGTCAGGGAGGAGCAATTACCCTGAGTGCCGCTGGTCAACTTGTTACGGGCAACCTCGTATCCACGGGGTCGCTGGGGGGTGGCAGTCTAACGGTGAGTAGCCAGCTGGGTTCCGTTGCCACGGGCAACCTCAATACGAGTTCTGAGCAGGGGAGCGGGGGCGGTATCGCTCTGACTAGTCTGGGAAGTGTCACAACGGGCAATGTGGCTTCATTTTCCACGGCGGCAGCGGCGGGAAGTGGGGGCAATGTTCGGGTGCAAGCAACTGGGGCAGTTCTCATGGGTGCAGTGAATACCAGTTCTGCTGCCAGTAACGGTGGGTCTGTAAGCATCGGTATGGGGGAAACCAATCCCACAGCGATTATGGTTGACTCTATTAATACCCAAAGTTTTGGCTTCGGCCAAGGCGGAAGTGTTGCCCTGAACTCCGCATCTTGGGTGCGGGTGACCGGCAGTTTCCTGGATCAAAATGGCATCCTTGCCAGCATCTCCACCGCTGGGAAGTCTGGAGGGGGAGTGATCGCTTTGACCGCCCAAGGTGGCGGGATCAACCTACCCTTTGTGATGGGGGATGCAACGGTGAATGGGACAGCAGCAGCCCTGACCACAGGGGTCAACAATACAATTTCCCCCTTCCAGAGCTTCACAGCGTCCTATCTCCAGGGACAACCACCTAGTGAGATTGCCATTACGTTGTCCCCCCCAGAGCCTATCCCAGCTGCATCAGCTGTCCCCACACCCGTTCCTGAACCAGGGGTGGGGATTGCCCAAGATTTGCAACAACAAACCCCTGTTGCCGAGGTGCAAACCACCGATAGCGCCACCCCATTCCAGCAGCAGGCAGCAACGGCGGATGTACTAACCGCTGAACTGACAACAGTTGCCAGTAATCTGGTGATCAGGAACTTAGAAGTGAGTTTGACAGAGGACTATACCGACTACCTGGGTCTTCCCCCTAATATTCCCGGTAAGAGCTTAGTAGAGGCCAAAACCCTGCTGGCAAGAATGGAGCAACTGACGGGGATTAAGTCAGCCCTGATCTACGCCAACTTTATTCCCACTGAGGTGCAACTGGGAGCCGCTTCCGCTAAGCCTCTCCCCCAAGCCAGTGATGCTCTGGAATTGGTGGTAGTCACTGCTGAAGGCGATCCCATTCGCAAGCAGTTCCCTCAGGTTGTTCGTTCCCAAGTGTTGGCAACTGCCAGGGCTTTCCGCTTAGATGTCTCTGATCCCCGTCAGACTCGGACTCAAACCTATCTGCCGACGGCGCAACTGCTTTACCGCTGGTTGGTCGCACCCCTAGAGGTTGAACTCAAGGCTCAAAAGGTAACCAATCTGGTCTTTTTGATGGATGCTGGATTGCGCACCATGCCCCTGGCCGCGCTCCATGATGGACAACAGTTTCTGATCGAAAAATTTAGTCTGAGTTTGATGCCTAGCTTGAGCTTGGTTGATTTGCGCCCTTCGAATCTCAAGGGTGCTCAAGTTCTCGGCATGGGGGTGTCTCAAAGTACACAGGGACAGGTTCCATTACCCTCGGTTCCGATTGAACTATCAACAATTGGAGAACTCTGGCCTGGGCAGTCCTTTTTAAATGAGAACACCACCCTGGAAAATCTCCAGAAAGCTCGCAGTCAGAAGAATTTTCAAATAATTCACCTGGCGACCCATGGCGAATTCAAACCGGGACCCTTGGGCAATTCTTACATTCAACTCTGGGGAGAGCGGCTGCATCTGGATCAGATGCGCCGACTGGGACTGAGTGCACCTGCCGTTGATTTGTTGACCCTGAGTGCCTGTAAAACCGCTGTGGGGAACGAACAGGCTGAACTCGGATTTGCTGGTATGGCGGTATTGTCTGGTGTGAAAACCGTGGTTGCCAGTCTCTGGTATGTCAGTGATGCAGCCACTGCGGCGTTGATGGCGGAGTTTTACAATCGCTTGAAAACAGCTAAGACCACGTCAGAGGCGCTGCAACAGGCACAGATTGCCATGGCGAGGGGTGAAATTTATCTCCAACAAGACCGCCTTACGGGCTTGGGCTTTGTTGACTCTCTGTTGTTACCAGCGGCCAGTGGCAATTTGCCGGATCAGAATTTTGCTCACCCCTATTACTGGGCAGCATTTACCGTTGTCGGCAATCCTTGGTAGACCCCACCAGATGCTCTGGCAGTTTCAGCATGTTTGTACAGGGTGGATTCGGCTAGGGCCCCTCGGAGGTGGCTCCAAGGTAAAACCTGACCGGGTTGCCAGTTTGCATGGACATAGAAATCTAGATTGGGAAGCTGCCCCCGCAGTTGTTTAAAGGCACGGCGGTAGCTCCCTAGGGAGTCGCCATAGTGACGGGTGAGTTCGAGTAACCTCCCTACCCGGCGATCGCCCCGAGAAAGTAATGCCTGAATTACAGACCAGTTATAGCTTTCAGGGCGAAAATCTATCCCCTGCGATCGCAGTTGTTTTTGCAGCCATTGGAGGCGTTTCTCAGCCTGGGGATTCACCCCAAACCATTGAAAGGGGGTTTGGGCTTTGGGCACAAAGGTGCTACACCCGAGGGTTAAACGTAATCCAGGGGCGACCTGTTGGATTGCCCTCAGCATCGCCACGGTCTGCTCTAAATCAGCTAGTTCTTCACCGGGAAGCCCCACCATCCCGTAAAGCTTCAGATGACTCAATCCCCCTGAGCGGGCATGGACGGCTGCTTGGAGAATCTCGTCATTGTGGAGCGTTTTTATTGATGATTTGGCGTAGCCGCTCCGAGCCACTTTCGACTGCAATCGTGATCGAGTGCGTCCCGTGCTCTACCAGGGTCTGCACCAGCTTGGGCGTCACGGTGTTGGTGCGCACGGAAGCCAAACTCAGGCGCACTGCATCAAACTGGGGCTGATTCAGGTAGTCCAGTAAGTTCTCAAACTCCGGATGCTGAGTGATAGAAGCACCCAGGAGTCCCAGGCGATTGGTCACCGTTAACCCTTGGGCGATCGCGGGAATCAGAGACTCTTCTAGACTCGCTGGACGAAACGGCAAGGTTAAGTAGCTCGCCAAACAGAACCGACACATCTCGGGGCAACTTCGTACGACTTCGACTAAAAAGATATTTTCCCAAGCAGCTTGTGCCGTCACCACCGCCGAGGTTGAGAGTCGATTGCCCCGATAGGTTTGCTTTGCTATCTGCGGGGGAACTGTAGCTGCCAGCGGCGTGATAGCAGAGATCGGCCCATCCGCACTGGCATAGGCGACATTGTACAGACTGGGAATATAGATCCCTGGAACTTGAGCCAGCGCACTTAATTGAGTGGCACGACTACTATGACGAACGCCTTGATAAGCTGTCACAAACTCGGACAGCAACACTTCCCCATCGCCGAGCAAAATCACATCAAAAAAGTCAGCATAGGGTTCAGGATTGGCTGTTAAGACTGCCCCCCCCCGAAAGACCAAGGGATGTTGCTGAGTCCGGGCAGTTGCTTGCAGTGGGATTTGGAGCCGCTCTAGCAGCGTAAAGATATTGCCATAATCTAGCTCCCATGAAAAGGAGAAGCCCAACAATTCAGGTTGAGAAGGTAGGGATTCCTGGACATCCGTAAATAATCGACTCACCTGCAGATCAGCTCTGGATGCGAGGGTTGCCCAAACTATCTGGTAGCCCAGACTGGTAATGCCAACCGTGTAGGTGTTGGGAAAGGCAAAGATCACCGGAACTGCATCGGCCTCAGAAGCGACTGGTGAGAAGAGCAGCCGTTCAGCGGCAAATACAGAGGCAGTCACGGGCACATTTTAAAGGGGCAAGATAGGTAGCTCTAGCCTAGCACTGTTCATCTCGTCAGGCGATGCCTCAACGTCGAGGCCGAGCGATTTGAGAACAATTGGACGGGTCTCCAGCCTCTTGGGGCAGATAGTTCTGGAGTTTGAGCCCCCAAGATATCACCTCGTGATCGGGGAAGCCAATGATATCAGTCGCTGCAATAGATAACTGAAATTGCGCTAATATCGCATTAATATCGGGCTGCTCCTAAAGGTTACATGCTCTTGACAGAAGACACGCTCTTTCCCTAATTCAACCAATACTAGATAGACGCTACTCCCCACCCTTTCTGTCAGTCGTTTTTGTATGTTTGAAGAGGATTCCTATCATCCTGTTAATAACGCTTCTGAGCTTCTATTACGCTATGCGCTGGGGGAGCGGGGATTCTACATCGCTAACCTCAGTGGCGCAGAACTGGGCGGGGCAAATCTCGGTGGGGCGGAATTAGAAAAAGCTAACCTCCACGCGGCAAAGCTCCGGGCCGCCAGCCTGCGAGAAACCAATCTTAATCAGGCGATTCTCCGTCAGGCAGATCTTAGTGGAGCTGACTTGACCATTGCCAGTCTGCTCAAAGCGGATCTGTTTGAAGCCACTCTAACTGGAGCCACCCTCGTCGGCGCTAAACTCCTCAAAGCCGATCTGGGTAAAGCAATTCTGCGGCAGGCGGACTTGAAAGGAGCTGACCTGCGGGAAGCCAGCCTCAAAGGGGCTGATCTCAGCCATGCTGAATTATGTTATGCCAAATTGTTCAAGGCTGATTTAAGTAGCGCCAATCTCAAGGAAACGAACCTGCTCAAAGCCGACTTAAGTTTTGGCGATCTGAGTTATGCCGACCTGAGAACGGCTCAACTGGTAGGGACGAACCTAAGTGGAGCCAAGCTCAACGGTGCTAATCTCAAAGGTGTCGATCTGAGTGAGGTAAGTTTCGTGGGTGTAAATGCCAGGGGAGCTTTCTACGATAGCCACACCAGCTTCCCAGAGGGCTTTGATCCGGTCACGGGAGGCATGAAAAAGCTACCGTAGAACTGGCTTATGAGCCTACTTCAGGAAACTACCCATCAATCCTTCAAAGCCACCATTTTTGGTTAAGGACAGGATTTCAGGGATGCTGATATTGACTTCTCTGGCTGGATAGGCTTCCAGAATACTCAAAATTCCCAGGCCATTCTTAGAGCTACTTGCCAATACAATGGCACCTCGTAGCGCCACGACCCCTGCCTGATCTCGACGAATAAACATCGGTGACAGCTTGTTCAAGAGTTGATCGCCTGCTGGGGAGTTGAGGAGCCTACTCACCGTCACCACATCAATGGGGAGACTCACTTTCAGAACATTGACTAATCCCTCTCGATCCTGGGGCTTCATGAATCTGAGCAGACCTGACACATCCGAGGAAGCCTGCTGGGTTTGGACATACTGGCGCAGACTCGACGTCGACACCGATTGCTGAAAGGGGCCATACCAGAAGGAGATTCTGCTGGCAGCCATTGCAGGTGCTGTCAGGCTTCCCACCATGACAGTCATCATGGAAGCAGACAGACCCAGAGTCAACGGATGAATGTTTTTGAGCATAACAGTCCTTAAATCTTCAAATCTTCAAAACATAAGAGACAGACGCCGCGAATAGGGAGCATCAGCCTATCCAGTATTACCCTCTCCATTCTCATACGGCAACTTCTTAGCTCAAATTGTGAAGGTAAGCAGTGGTGGTTGGGTAACGTTCCCTGGGATTGGCTCAGTCGGTATCTTCAAATTTATAGCCGACACCGATCACTGTTTTTATATGGAGGGGGTTGGCGGGATCAGGTTCGATCTTTTTGCGCAGTCGGGCAATGTGGGCATCCACAATTCGTTCATCTCCAAAAAAATTACTCCCCCACAGCCGATCAATTAATTGGGCACGACTCCAGACCCGTCCTGGGTAGCTTAAAAATGTTGAAAAGAGCTCGAATTCTAAATTGGTTAAGTCTAAGAGTTCGGACGCTTCAGCATGCCGCCAGCGATGGGCAAGGCGTTGCTGGCAGTCGAGGCTGAAATGCGGCGATCGCAGGATTGGTGTTTGTCCCCCTTGACGGAGATTGCGGCGTAGTAAGGCCCGCACCCTGGCCACAAGTTCCCGAGGGCTAAACGGCTTCACCAGATAGTCATCTGCTCCCGTGGACAGCCCCACAATCCGATCAATTTCCTCCCCCCTAGCTGTGAGCATCAAGATATAGGGGTCTTTAATCCCGGTTTTTTGGCGGATGCGGGTGCAGACTTCAAGACCATCTAGACCGGGCAACATCAGGTCTAAGACAATCAAATCAGGAGAGTAAGTTTGTACCATTTCCAGCGCTGTCAGACCGTCCCGGCAGGTATGGCAGGTAAAGCTTTCTTTCTCAAGATAGAGCTTGATCAGTTGAGTAATCTCAGCTTCATCTTCAACAATTAAGATATCCATAGGTCAACATGGGTGCTGTTCGATGCCATGAACCTAGGCAGTATGCGCATCCAAATCCGCCAAAATTTCAGCTGCATGGTCGCCTGGTTTCACTTTGCGATAGATTCTCTCAATGCGACCCTCGGCTCCAATCACAAAGGTGTTGCGACTCACACCGATGTATTCCTTGCCCATGAATTTTTTCAGCCCATAGCTGTCGTAAGCAGTGGCAACGGTGCCATCTTGATCGCAGAGCAGGGGAAAGGGCAACTGATACTTGGTTATAAATTTCTCATGGGATTTGGCATCGTCGGTACTGATACCTAAGACCACCACCTCTCGTCCCTGAAAATCAGCATAGGCATCCCGAAAACTACAGGCTTCCTTCGTGCAACCAGGGGTTAGATCTCGGGGATAGAAATATAAAACCACCCGCTGGCCTCGCAAATCCCCCAGACGGATGAGATTTCCGGCGGTATCAGGGAGGCTAAAATCAGGGGCAAGATCACCTGGATTGAGGGTCATGGCGGGACTGCATACAAGAAGGACACCTGGATTTTACTTTACCCTACCTGATAAATAGGAAGGGCATGCCCCGTCAGGTGTCCCTATTCACTATTGCACGGGGGTCAGCACTTTTTCGGCCACCACTTCTAGGTTGGTTTCGGGTGTATTGGCTTCCGAGGGTGGGACAATCTGCCAGAATTGAGGGAGATAGTCTGACCAGTTGGCTAGGATCACAGCCGCTTTCTGACTATCGGCTTTATCGGCATGGATCTTAATCAGGTCTTTCAGTTGCTGCTCACCAGCAGGGGTGATCACCCGCTGAATGCTGACATTTTCTGGGTTCACCTTGGCGGGGAAACTGCCATCTTCATCCAGGATGTAGGCCAAGCCCCCCGTCATACCTGCGCCGACATTGCGCCCAACCTTGCCTAAGACCACAACGATGCCCCCCGTCATATATTCACAGCAGTGATCACCGGCACCTTCGATCACCGCTTGGGCTTTAGAGTTGCGGACAGCAAACCGCTCACCCGCCTGCCCATTGGCCAAAAGCATCCCCCCCGGTCGCACCATAGAGACAGGTATTGCCGACGATGACATTCTGGGAGGGGTCATAGGTGGCCCCATCSGGGGGGATGGATGATAATTTCACCCCCCGTGCATCCCTTTGCCAACATAGTCATTGGCTTCACCCGCCAGGTACAGGATCATCCCTGGTAGATTAAAGGCTCCGAAGCTCTGACCCACACTGCCTTGGAAGTTGAGAACAATTTGCCCCTCAAAGCCAGAATCCCCGTATTGCTGGGCGATCGCCCCCGCAAGACGCGCCCCGACGGTGCGATCGGTATTAATAACGGTGAGGGTCTGGGTCACACTACCCTGATAACGAATCGCCGCCTGGATCTCGGGATGACTGAGGAGTTGATCATCCAGGACAGGGCCATTGCTGTGAACCGATTCATGGTGGAGCCAAGCCCGATCTTGCCGAGTATCCGGTAAATGGGTGAGACAATCCAGATTAATAGATTGGGTCTTTGCCAACTGCACGCCTCGCCGCACCCGCAAGAGATCGGCTCGGCCAATCACCTCATCCAGGGAGCGGTACCCCAAGGTTGCCAACAGCGATCGCACCTCTTCGGCAATAAAGCAAAAGAAATTGACCACCTGTTCTGGCATTCCTGGGAAGCGGTGGCGCAGATCCTGCCGCTGGGTGGCAACGCCAACGGGGCAGTTATTGGTATGGCAGATCCGAGCCATAATACAGCCTTCGGCAATCATGGCAATGGAACCAAAGCCAAACTCTTACCCCCCCCATCAAGGCTGCCATCACTACATCCCAACCAGTTTTTAAGCCACCATCGACCCGCAGAATCACCCGATCGCGGAGTTGGTTCTGCATCAATACCCGATGCACCTCTGTCAATCCCAGTTCCCAGGGCCCTCCAGCGTGTTTAATCGAACTCAGGGGGGAAGCACCGGTGCCCCCATCATGACCGGAAATTTGGATCACATCGGCATTGGCCTTAGCAACTCCGGCGGCAACGGTACCAATGCCGATCTCTGCCACTAATTTGACGGAGACCTGGGCAAGGGGATTGATCTGGTGCAGATCAAAGATCAACTGTGCCAGATCTTCAATGGAGTAAATATCGTGGTGGGGAGGCGGGGAAATTAAGGTGACACCGGGTTTGGAACGCCGCAGCATCGCAATATAGGGACTGACCTTCTTCCCCGGCAGTTGTCCTCCTTCCCCTGGCTTGGCTCCCTGCGCCATTTTGATTTCAATCTGCTGGGCGCTAACCAGATATTCAGGGGTGACCCCAAATCGTCCGGAGGCAACCTGCTTGATGGCAGAACTGGCGGTATCGCCATTGCGCAGACCCTTTAAGTGAGGCAGGGTGGGAGAATGCCCCGTCCCATCGACATCCTCTAGTACCTGGTAGCGGACGGGATCTTACCCCCCGTTCTCCGGAGTTGGATTTGCCCCCAATCCGATTCATGGCGATCGCCAAGGTTTCGTGGGCTTCCCGGGAGAGGGCACCCAAGGACATCCCGCCAGTACAGAACCGCTGGAGAATTGCCGATACGGGTTCGACCGCTTCCAAGGGCAGGGCAGGGCGATCGCTGTCAAAGTCTAATAAATCTCGCAGGGCAGTGACCGGACGGTTCTCTAGTTGCTGCTTATAGAGTTCATAGTGGTCGAAGCTCTTGGTTGCTACAGCTTTATGTAGCACCTTCGCCATCTCCGGATTATTCATGTGGTATTCCAACCCCGGTCGGTATTGCACAAACCCGAAGTTTTCCAGCTTCTTCAGGTTCAGCTCTGGAAAAGCACGGCAATGGAAGCTAATCACCTCTTGGGCTAATTCACTCACACTTAAGCCCCCCAACCGGGAGGTGGTACCTTTAAAGCCCAGGTTGAGTAGATCGACCCCGATGCCAATGGCTTCAAAGATTTGGGCACCGTGATAACTGGCCAAGAGGGAAATCCCCATTTTGGAGAGAATTTTCAACAAGCCTTCTTCCACGGCTTTGCGGTAGTTGTTTTGCACCCCCGTCAAACTGTTGGCTTTGATTTTATCGCGGGCCATTAAGGTTTGGGTGCGGGCATCTGACCACCACTGGCGCACCGATTCCAGCGCCAGGTAGGGACAAATGGCACTGGCTCCATAGCCAATCAGACAGGCAAAATGATGGGTACTCCAGCACTGGGCGGTATCGACGATTAAGGAAGCACGCATCCGTAAGCCCTGGCGGATCAGATGGTGATGGACCGCCCCCACCGCTAGCAGGGGAGGGATGTAACTATCGTCAGCGCTGAGGCTGCCAGCTTCGCCGCTGGGTAACAGGCGATCGCTGAGGATCAGAATTTTTTGTCCAGCCCGCACTGCCGCCGCTGCTTGCTGACACAGGGTGGTGACGGCCTGTTGCAATCCCTCTGGTCCCGCTGCGATCGCAAACAGGGTAGGAAGGGAGGCCACACCAAACTCAGATTTCTGAATCTGTTGCAATTCTCGCTCATTCAACACTGGCGAGGGGATCTTCAACAGATGCGCCTGCTGGGGTTGAGCCTCTAGGAGGTTCCCCCGCTCTCCCAATTGCATCGTCAGGGACATCACCAACTTTTCCCGCAACGGGTCAATGGGGGGGTTGGTGACCTGGGCAAAGCGCTGTTTAAAGTAGTCGTAGAGCAGATGGGGCTTGTCAGATAGTACTGCTAGGGGAATGTCATCTCCCATACAGAAGGTTGGCTCCTTGCCAACGGCAGCCATTTCCTGGATGATCATCTCCAAGTCTTCAGCGGTGTAGCCGAAGGCTGTTTGGTGGCGTAACACCTCGTGGGCCGCCATCTGGGTGGTTTCCAGAAATGGCTGCGGCGCTAGTTCCACCCGGTGAGCCCGTAACCATTGACCATAGGGCTGAGCTGCCGCCAACCGCTGTTTAATATCCCAATTTTTCAACACCTCATGGGTTTGGAGATCCACGGCAATCATCTGACCGGGACCCAGCCGCCCTTTCTCCGTCACCTCTGCTTCCGGCAACTCCACAACCCCGGCCTCTGAGGCCACGACAATATAGCCATCGCGGGTCATGCAATAGCGAGCTGGTCGCAGACCGTTGCGATCGAGGGAGGCCCCAACGGTTTTGCCATCACTGAAAACCAGAAGTGCGGGGCCGTCCCAGGGTTCCTGAATGCCGCTGTAATATTCATAAAGGTCAACAATCTCGGGGTGCTGCGCCAGATCGGGTTGATTCTGGTATGCCTCCGGCACCATGATCATCATGGACTCCTGGGGACTGCGGCCTGAGCGTACCAGTAACTCCATGACATTATCCAGGGTGGCGGAATCGCTGTTTTCTGAATTGACAATCGGCTTGAGGCTTTCGAGACGACTCTTGGGGGTGGAGGGGGCCTGCCACAGGGGGTGGGAGAGATCCGCCTCCCGTGCCACCATCCAGTTCACATTTCCCAACAGCGTATTGATCTCGCCGTTGTGTCCCAGCAAGCGCATTGGCTGGGCCAGCGGCCATTTGGGCATGGTGTTGGTACTAAACCGCCGATGATAAACCGCAAAGGGACTTTCGTAGGTGGGATTCTGGAGATCAAGATAGAAATCTCCCAACACCGCAGAACGCACCATCCCCTTGTAAACAATGGTGCGGTGGGAGAGGGAACAAATATAGCAATCGGTCAAGCCAGGGAGGTTGGTTGCCGTTGCTGCCTGGGCCGAGATCGCGGCTTCAATGCGTTTCCGTACTAAATATAAACAGCGTTCCAGCTCATCTCCCTTCACTCTGGGCGTATGTACCAGAATTTGCTCGATCTGGGGTTGATTCTCCCGGGCTTGCACCCCTAGCACCTCCGGTTCCACGGGCACCAGACGCCAGCCCAACACCTGGAATCCTTCTTCGGCGAAAATTCCCTCGACGAGCTGGCGCACCCAGGTGGCGGTGGCAGGTTGCTGGGGCAGGAAAACCATGCCGACCCCTGTCATAGCCGTGGAGGGTACGGCAAGCCCCTGCTCTGCTAACCACTGATGGAGCAATCCCCAGGGAATCAGGGTCATTAACCCTGCCCCATCCCCAGAATCTCGATCGGCACTACACCCGCCCCGGTGTTCCAAGCAGGTCAATGCCGCCAGTGCCTTTATAACCAGGGAATGGCTAGATCGCCCTTGCTGGTCAGCAATAAAGCCGACGCCACAGGCATCCCGCTCCTCCACTAACCATTTCTGACCTCCATAACCAAGGGTCGCTAATTGTGGTGATGGTTGGTTGGGTGTTGCGCTCACGTTCATGGGGGGGTTCATGTTGACTGATTTCAGGACTGGGTTGACCAATGGACTCCAGTAGTTGGAAGGAGGGGAAACAAACGGGGCAAAAGCTGCGTCGTTTGCTAGGAAGGATTGACGGCCACCAATCGTGTCCTGAAGTAAACTTCCAGGAGATTTGGATAGGTCACTAATTTTACTCGCTCTCAGGGCGAGTCCTCAAAGCGTTGCCTAGGGGGTGGCTGCATGCTCAACAAACTTCAACGTTAACCTTGTGCTGATTCACCCATCTCATATCATTTCTTTTAAGTTGAGTTGCTCCCTGATGATGGCATCCCCTAGATATTGGCTGGCAAACCAGCGGACTGTCATACCTTAACTTTGAACAAGTGTCTAGCTTTAATTTTAGGGCAAGTTCACGATGGAACGAAAGCTCACGGTCTCAGAAGTCAATATTCCTTGATAGGAATGGGACTGATTCGCGATCTGAGAAGAGTCCAAGAAGAGTCTGAGATGATGTTGTTGAGTTCTGGAGTCTTCATGCAGTCAAATCCACAGACAGAAGTTGGGCATCCGAATCGTACCGGAGGGCAGTGGTTGGGTATCGGTGTGGGGCTGGGCTGCATGTTTGTAATGCCCTTGGTGGTCACCTTGGTGTACCCCCCCTGCCACTGCTGTTCCGGTCAGCCAGCCGCTTGCACCCGCTCCCCCGACTTTTCAGCAGGGAACTCAAATTTCCCTCAATGGTCGAACTTGGAAGGCTGCCTGGAGTCAGTGGTCATCGACGAAAACGAGCACTCTCCCGCAAATTGGGATCAGTGATGCGGGACTGATGCAGCTGTGGGGGGTTCGACTCTTGGACAGCCATGATTTAGGTCAACAACCCCTGGAGTGGTTTTCCGACCCCCGACAGCAGCCCCTGAGCTTGCCGATCCGCCTCCTGCCTCCCTATCGCTATCTGGACATTACCGAGTTGGCTCAACGACAGGGCTGGCAAGTCCAAGTGGAGGGTCAACGATTGAAGATTACAACCCCTCTTGCCCAGGTGGAATCACTCCGGCGGGGGAACCAAGCTGCTGGCGATCGCCTAGTCCTGAATTTAAATCGCCCCGCCCCCTGGCAGGTATCACAGCAAGGTCAATCCCTGATGCTGACAGTCGATGCCCAAACCGCACCCGAGCTAGCCCAGCAATTACAGCATCGTCCAGGGCAAGTGCCGGTGCAGATTCAGACTGGCAGCAACCAAACCACTCTGCAGATGATGATCCCAGCCACCTGGCGACCTCGAATCTGGACGCTCCCTCACCCCAATCGTCTGATTATTGATCTGCAGCCAGAGAATCCGATAACGCGGGATCTGCTTTGGGCTCCAGGTTTGCGCTGGCGGCAGCAACTATTGAGCCTAGGAGCCTCGCGGTTCCCCGTGGTTTGGCTGGTGGTCAATCCCCGCCAGCCCGGTCTCAGCCTACGTCCTATCTGGGGAGATCCAGCAACCCTGGTGGGGATTAACCCATTGTCAGCTGTGGCTGGGCGATCGCAGGCCAGTGCTGCTATCAACGGGGGCTTCTTTAATCGCAACCGCCAACTGCCCCTGGGAGCGATTCGTCAGGAGGGACGCTGGATTTCCAGTCCAATTCTGAATCGGGGGGCGATCGCCTGGGACGAAAAAGGGCGGGTGAAGATGGGACGACTGAGTTTACAGGAGACCCTGATCACCGCCAATGGGCAGCGGCTGTCACTGCAATCCCTCAACAGTGGCTATGTGCAAGCGGGGATTGCCCGTTATACCCAGGCTTGGGGGACAACTTACACCCCCCTGACCGACAATGAACTAATCGTGACCGTGCAGGCTGATCGGGTAATTGCCCAGCGGCCCCTGGGGAAAGCTGGAGAGGCAACCCTGCCCATCCCCGTCAATGGCTACCTCCTCAGCCTCCGCTCCAATCGCAGTGCGGCCAGTGCCGTCGCTATCGGGACTGCCCTTAGCCTGGAACGCACCCTGACACCGGATGATTTCGATACCTATCCCCAAATTCTGGCCGCTGGGCCGCTGTTGCTGCAAAATCGCCAAATTGTTTTGGATGCAAAGCAGGAGCAATTTAGTGATGCCTTTATTCGGGAAACAGCATCCCGGAGTGCGATCGCCACAACATCGGAGGGTAATCTACTAATAGTAGCGGTTCATGATCGCGTGGGGGGAGAGGGTCCGACCCTAGGAGAGATGGCTCAATTGCTACAACAGATGGGAGCCCTAGAGGCGCTGAACTTAGATGGGGGGAGTTCGACGACTCTCTACCTCGGAGGACAACTGCTGGATCGCTCCAGTCGATCTGCGGCTCGGGTTCATAATGGAATTGGCATTTTTCTCCAGCCCAGCCCTGAGCCAATTCGGCCTTAACCCCTGGTTGGTGGTTCTGACAGACATCTTCCCTGCTGCCTTACCCCCCTGCCTTGTCCCTAACTTGCAATTTCAGGAGTAACCACCGTGGCATCCTCTCAAGAAGTTCCCTCTTCCCACACCCTGCCTTCAACCCCTGTCCTAAAGGGGATTGCTGCCACGGAATTGCGACCCTGGGGAGCTTTCACCGTCTTAGAAGAGGGTCGGGGCTACAAAATTAAGCGCATTGAAGTCAAGCCAGGACACCGCCTCAGTCTGCAAATGCACCACCACCGCAGTGAACACTGGATTGTGGTTTCAGGCACTGCTCGGGTCATTTGTGGCGATCGGGAAACACTGCTATCCAGCAACCAATCGACCTATGTTCCACCCTGTACCCTCCACCGACTGGAAAACCCTGGTGTGATTTCCTTGGTCTTGATTGAGGTGCAAAATGGTGAGTATTTGGGTGAGGATGACATTATCCGCTTCCATGATGATTACGCCCGCACCCCGGCTGCCCCCCTATAAAGACTAGGCTTAGGATTCATCCCCATGGTTCATCTCAGTGAAGCGGCTGCTCGTGAAGTTAAGCGACTGCGATCCAGTCGGCAGCAGCCCAATGCCCTCTTTCGTTTGAGAGTTGAAGCCAGTGGGTGTGAAGGGTTGTCCTATGCTTTGGAGCTAGCGCCCAGTATGCAGTTGCAGGATCAGACTTTTGAATGCCATGGCATTCAAGTTTTGGTTGATCCGCAGAGTTTACCCTATGTTAAAAATCTACAAATTGATTACGCCGAGGATCTCATGGGGGGGTGTTTCCGTTTTCATAATGCTAATGCGACGAAAACCTGTGGGTGTGGGAACTCTTTCTCCATCAACTCCTGCGAGGAATCTTGAGTTCTCCCCATGCTGGCGGTACGTTCAACTGAGCAGTATAGCCATCGTCACAAAGCTTTGTCCGATGGTGTGTTAAGTAGCTTCCCAAAATCAGCGTTTGACGGCCTGGTTCTTCGCGGCTTGACCAGCACCGTTTTGAACCAACATCCTAGCGACAATTTCTGTCAAACCCTTGACAAGAATAAATCCTGGCCATCCTCACCCACAGATTCTTCAATCGGAACCAGAGTAGTTTAGAATACGCTGCTATCAAATGTACCAACCGTCTCTAAATTGCGTTACGCTACTTTAATAGTAATCAGTCCATGCAATAATCGCATTCAATCGATTCAATAATCGAAATATGCGATGAATTAAGGCTTGACAACTACGACTGCCTACGATACCCAATCGTACTTGAGGAGAAGTGGGGAATGCCCCAAAAAACGGTTTTAATGATGCAGCCCTTGCAAAATCAGGGGCAAATTTGGCACACTGCCTTGACCTCTCAGGAACTTGCTGTCATCTGGGAAGCCGAAGATTTTCCACTGGTGGAGTCGCTAACCCAAATGCAGCAACTTGGATTAGATCTGCCAGACCTATTGCTCTTAGATGTGCGGGCGCAGTCGATGAATCCCTATGGTTTCTGTCGTTGGTGTCGTGATCATTGCCCGAGTGTTAAAGTTTTGCTTACCAATTCCCAGCAGTCAGAAATTTCCCCTAGTGAGCGTCGTTGGGCGATGAGTCAGGGAGCCTTTGATTTGCTGCCAGGTTTTCAGCCAGACATTTTGATGGTTGGAGTAACATCTGCGATCAATCGCATCCTGCAAATTTTAGAATGGCAGCCGCTTCAGCAAGAAAAACTCATCCTGGCACTCCAGGAGCTGACTGCTGAAAATACCCCATCCCCAGCAATGCTTCCCCTGGGTAGACCCTTACCTGCACCCTCTAACCCAAAGGCAGATGCAGATTCTGGCACGTTTATTCACATTCCTGACAAAGCCCCACCCCCAATAGAGAGCCGCCCCCTTCGCAAATATCGGGGTGCTTTTTACTAGAGCCTGCTTGCTAACTCTTTGTACAGGTTCACCCGGTGTTCCTGGGCGATCGCTGTTTTCGCTGCGGAAAACCTATACTGCCGATCCCGACTGGGCTGTGAAGCATGGGTTAAAGACTTTATCCAAGAGACTGTCAAAGGTTGGACTGGCTATTAATGTGTAATAATCCGCAGTCAATTTTTGTCAATCTTGTACCATTGCTTAGGCATGAGTATACTTCCAGGTATGATTCTGGAAATGCTTCAAATAAAATGCGTTCCCTGGAGAAGACGACCCGTTCAAAATGACACCCTACTCCACTCATAGCCCGAATAATCTGGCTATAACTCGTGTCATTAATGTAATAGCAGAGAATCTTGCTAGATTCTTTAGCAGGGGATGCAGCCCTAGCTGTTACAAGAGAAAGTAAGTAAGTCATTTTCTTGAATTGAAATTGAATTTAGATTGAGCATTCATCATTGTTCTAATTTCAATCAGAATGACATAAGGATGTTTGAAATGATGTCTAAGCAAATGTTTGAGCTGTATAAATTTCAACAAAATGTATTGAATTGAAACCAGGCAATCAGGAAACCAAGATCGCAGCAGCAGCGATGTCTGGGGTCAGGATCGCATACCAAGTGAATCTATTGCACATCGCTAGGTACGTGCATACTAAAGGTAATACAATTTGATGTCCTTAAGGTAATTGCGCTACCGGATCCTACTCCTCTAGACCTACCCAGATGCTGCCTTCCTCAAGGCGTGTTGGGAAAACCGTCAGAGCCTTTTCTTTGGAAACCATGGCTAGAACTTTCCCTACACCAGGCGGCCACGGACACCAGTCTTTGACATTCCCACTGAGAAGGTCAAAGGCACTATGATGCCACGGACAGACGATCGCATTGTCTGCTGTTACTTTGCCACCTTGGAGCGGCAGCTTTAGGTGAGGACAGGCGTTCTCCATGGCATAGATCTGCCCGCCGTGATGTAAAAGCAAGATTGTCCGCTTCTCTGCTTTCACTACCTTGCGCGCATCTTGGGGAAGCTCAACTTCAGCTAGCACTTTAACCCAATTCATAACGACCTCCAGTGTCTACTCCGGAATTCTTCCAGGGTAAATTGTTTAAGAAAATTCAGTACTAGCATTTTACCGGACTCAGCCCAAGTTCAGCAGTTCTTGGGGAGATGATAGCAATTCAAGTGCCACAAAGGAAATCTTAGCGTCCGAGTTGAGCAAGAACCGCTATTCTAGGTTGATGCCTACACTGCTGCTAAACCAGGGAGTTGGCACGTTCCCCCTCAGTTAAAATTGGGTGAATCAGCCTGCTGTCGGATCTGAGACCCCTCGTGCTAGCAACACCTTATTGTTATAAAGCCACCGCCGGATGGAAAGTCAAAGGCGTTCATATTCACCCTATAGCTGAGAATAGTCGCATTCGTAATTCCCCAAATTACACCTCTCCAAAAACCACGTTAAAGGGTTGTTAGGTTAAAGTTTTCAAGTAGTACTCTCTTCCAACGTTCTGTGACCAATGTTATGGAAAATTTGATTGGCCTGACTGATATCTTCATCACTACCCATGACGAGCACCACAAACTTGCCAGCATTAATTTCAGTCTCGTATTTCAACGCCTCGGTGCTAGAAATTCCTAATTCAACTAGAACCGCAACCAAGCCTTCGGCCTGAGAAATATCCTTCCAGTTAAAAGCTCCATGCACCTGATCAGTGCTCTGGCGGTCTTTGCCAAGAACCGAAATTTTTTGGGGATCTAAACCTGCTTTTTGCATCTCTGAGACAACACTTTCTGCCTCTGTATGTGAGGGAAAAATGTCAACAATACTGTACTTGTTAGTGGTGGATGTACTGTTACCCTGCTTCTGGAGATCGCCCGGTGATTCAGCGTACATTTCAGGTTCAGTGGCGTAGTTGTTTGTCAGCCCTTCTTTATCTACTGTATAGCCACCTGTTGTATCAATGCTATCCGAGCTTTCAGAGTTCTCAGGAATATGTTTATAGCTATCACCCTCACGATCTTTGCGAGCTGCGGTTTCAGCCGGAATAATATGGGGATCGTAGGAATCAGGGGTTGGGGAATGAGGGGTTTGATGATCGGTTGGTAAACTCATGATGATTCTCCTAGTATGTGATGTATTAAACTTTTTTAAGATGAAAAATGGCTCAATGCCATTAGTGGCTTTTGCAATAGATGGCTGATGCTGATTAGATCAGCGATCGCCCCATTGAAACTTGATCAAAAATGCTGATTATTAGAGAGATGGGAGAAGCCCGCCTCTCTAATAATAGACTAGTTAATATTAGGATTTATCCCAGTCCTAATAACCATCTAAACAGTTGCCATGGTAGGCATTAATACGGTATCAATGATGTGAATCACACCATTGTCAGCTGATACATCAGCGGTTGTGACGGTAGCATTATTGATCTTGACACCATGGGAAGCGTCAATTTTTACCTCTTCACCTTCAACCGTTTTAGCCGATTTTAGCGTTGTGACATCTGCCGCCATGACCTTACCAGATACGACATGATAGGTCAGGATTTTCTTGAGTTGGGGAATGTCCTTAGAGGATGTTTTAAAAGGGTAGGCTTTAGCCTCAAATACAACTCAGAGGCGCGATCGCAAACCCTGGAACCCTGATTCTCTCGTATTAGCTTCTAGGTAGCTAGGGTGGTGAAACACACCCTGAAAGACTTTTAAAACATCCTCTTAAGGAGTCCATCTACCGTACCTGCTGGTAACTTGGCAAATGCCTCATCTGTTGGGGCAAAAATCGTGAATGGTCCCTTGCCTTTGAGGGTTTCAACCAATCCAGCAGCTTTAATGGCAGCGACTAAGGTACTGAATGAACCAGCATTAACGGCAGTATCAACAATGTCAGCCATGTATTGTACCTAGTGTGTATGATCTATTAACGAAAACTTCGTTAACTAAGTAATGAGTGTGGCAGTCTGATGTTTGAGATTATGGTAGATTTGTTGCTTCAGGGATTTATTAATCAAACAAACCTTCTACCTTTTGTTGGAATGCTATCAAAGCATGAGTTGCTTCATATAGTTTCAAATCTTCTAGTAATTTGCCAGAAATTTCTGGAGTTACAATGGTTTTAATTTCAATATTGGTGTTGTAACCAGCTATATCGCCCATGCGTCTTCCATGACTTCCTGCCCCCTGTGCTGGAATAATCGTATAGCCAGACACACTAAATTTTGTTAGCAGGTTAATTAAACGATCTTGCAAAACAGCTTCACAAATGATCGTGACGAGAATACCCTGGGTTAATGAAGAGGACATAAAACTCCAGAACGGTTGTATTTAAGGATTCAGGGAACAGTTGTGATTTTTTGATCAAAGGTCAGGGCACCGACCTGCTACAAGGCGATAGATGCCAGAAGGTTTTTAGAGAGAAACATTTCAGAAATTTTTAGGGCAAATCAGCATAATAACGTTTTCAAAAAAAGATATCAGCAATTTATCACCTTTTGAGGAACCACTACTAGGATCAGATCTTAGGACAGGATCAGACTGTCAAACACCAATTCTGGGAGACTGCCTGACACACCATCACACAAAAGTTTTTGGCGATGGCTATACTTCCCAATTTATGCAGAGGAAAATATCATTTAGACTCCCACCCTTGCTTCAAAAGCTTCTGAAACAGTGTTTTCTGAACTAGCATTAGCCGATGCTGTTCAATCAGAAACGCCTGAGCTTGTTCACGAGACATTTGTTTTACTACATCTGCGAAATGTCTAAGATGAAATTCTTGTTCTAAGGTAAGTTCCATTTCCTGATTCATAACTACCTCCCCTTCACTAAGTGGGGTAAAATTATTTACATAATCTGACGATTGTAGAAAATCACGAATCGCCACATCTTTGTTAGTAAGGATTTACGCAGTTGAACGATTAAAAATTATACCGAGCTTTGAGTGAGTCCTTCGGCTTGAGCTGAGGTCGGATAGCTCACTGTCACAGTCTGTTGCGTAACCCCTATGGGTAATGAGGCTCCTATTGGATGGATAACTCTACGACTATGACAAAGGCAAGTCTCATTTATCGGGTTATTTGATGAGGTTCGATATCAATGTTTAGGTACTGAACTGCTAAGGGAGGATAAAAACTGTAAGGCATTTCTGGATAAGCATTTAAGGCATTTTAGCCGTAACAGTCTGAAACCTCAGTCAATCAAGGTTTTCAGTTGATCATCCTTATTTTAGAGACCAGTGCCGGCTGGCGATCTCTGATCTTTTGTCTGGCAATCCTTTCCGAAGGTATCCACCCTAAAATTCAGCTGTGACCCTGCACTAGGCAACAACGGAGGGCTTAGGACGGGCAAAGATCATCCGCCCCGCAGAAGTTTGTAAGGCACTGGTAACCACCACTTGTAATTCCCCTCCTACATAGCGCCGCCCTTCTTCGACCACAACCATCGTGCCATCATCGAGATACCCTACCCCTTGGGTTGGCTCCTTCCCTTCCTTGAGGATTTTTAAGTCTAAACTGTCACCGGGCAGATAGGCGGGGCGAAGGGACTGGGCCAGATCATTCACGTTCAGCACACGTACTTTCTGGACACTGGCGACTTTGTTAAGGTTATAGTCATTCGTGACCAGGGTGCCATTGATCTCTTGCACCAGCCGCACCAGCTTGGCATCGACGGTAGCAATATCCTCATAGTCGGCTGAGTGAATCACAATCCGTTCGGGGAAGGCAACTTTCATGCGGTTAAGAATATCCAACCCCCGCCGCCCACGATTCCGCTTTTGGTCATTGGAGGCATCCGCCACCTGCTGTAACTCTGCCAATACAAATTGGGGAACTAAGATTTGACCCTCCAAAAAACCAGTAGACAGCAAGTCTTCAACACGACCATCAATGATGCAGCTGGTATCGAGAACCTTGGTAGCTGCTGGCTTCAGGGTGCCTTCAGCCACCAACAGGGTTTCAACGGTATGGGGGTTGATCAATCGCAGTAGGGCACGACCATGGGTGTCTGCCAGGGTGACCCCTGAGAAGGCAAACAGAATACTACCCAGCACTGCCGCGAGGGGCTTCATAAAGCTAAATTCTGGGGGGATCGGCAGCAGAAAAATGGGAGCGAGCATCAAATTCGCTACCAACAGCCCCAACACTAATCCCACCGCCCGACTCAGCAGGATGTCGGCTGGCATATGCTCAATTTGAGACTCAACCCGACGATAGGTTGTTTGAGCACTCAAGCCAACGGCAACACCAATCAAGGCACCAAAGCCTGCTGTTACCCACCGCAGAGCTTCAGGGTTGGTGACTTGCTCCAGGACTGAAATTGGCAATGCCTCAATACCGTGGTAGCCAATTCCTGTCCCTGCTAGGATGAAGGAAATAATAATGATGATGTCAAGCATAATGTAAGCCTGTGGGAATAAGTGCCGATCGCCCGTGAAGGGCAACGTCGCAGCCCAAGCCTGAGCTGAGTTAAAGCATTACATAGTGGGTGTCCCTAAAGGGATGAACCATGACTCCAACCATGCTCAGTCTTGGGGTTTCGGGATGAATTGTTGATTTATGAATCTGGCTTCATTATACGAGTTAGAACCCTGGCAACTATCTGTGGCATCTCGGGTATTAGCTGCTGGAGTCACTGTGAGACAAGGATTTTTCTGATCTGATGCTGCAACACTGAGGCTTGATTTACAACACTTCACGCAATTTCTTAGCTTGGTTTCATCGTCTTGTCTTTAACTGCTCACCGTCTTTCTACCTCACCCCTGATCCTCCCTGCGGCACAATGTCCCAGAGCAGCATATTTGCATATTCCTTTTTGCCGCCGTCGCTGCTTCTACTGCGATTTCCCAGTGTCGGTGGTGGGCGATCGCCAACGGGGAGAGACCTCAGTTGCCATCGCCCATTACGTTGAGGTGCTATGTCAAGAGATCCAACAAACGGTGCCATCGGGTCAGGCACTGGAAACAATTTTCTTTGGAGGGGGCACCCCTTCGCTCCTCGCAGTTGCCCAATTAGAGCAGCTACTAAGGGTGTTAGAACAGACGATCGGGATCGCGGCCAACGCTGAAATTTCCATGGAAATGGATCCTGGCACCTTTGATTGGGGGCAGTTGGCAGGTTACCAACAGGCTGGGGTCAATCGGGTGAGTTTGGGTGTCCAAGCGTTTCAACCCCACTTGCTGCAAGGGATGGGGCGAACCCATACTGTGGACGATATTGATCAGGCTATTACCTTAATTCGAGGGTTAGGGATCCCGAATTTCAGCCTCGATTTAATTGCTGGGTTGCCCAATCAAACCCTCGAACAATGGCAAGACTCCCTGGGTGCTGCCTTGGCTTTAGCTCCCAACCATCTCTCTGCCTATGATTTGATGCTAGAACCCGGAACCGCCTTTAGTCGCCAATATCAACCCGGTACCCATCCGTTGCCTACCGAGACGACCACCGCCGAGATGTACCGTCTGGCGCAACAAGTGCTGACTGGGGCTGGCTATGAACACTATGAAATTTCAAATTATGCCCGACCCGGCTATCACTGTCGCCACAACCGCGTGTACTGGGAAAACCGTCCCTTCTATGGGTTTGGCATGGGTGCTGCGAGTTACTTATCGGGGCAGCGCTTTACCCGTCCCCGTACCACCAAAACCTATTGCCAGTGGGTAGAGGCTGGAGCAGCAACCCCTGAGATAAGATCCCTGACTCTGACTGTGGACAATGGCCCTGACAGGTTGCTGGAGACATTGATGCTAGGGTTTCGACTCGCCGAGGGGCTCAGTCTTTCTGCCCTCGACACCCAGTTTGGGGATGCCACTCTTCGCCAAGTCTGGCAGTGTTTGCAACCCTTCTATCACCAAGGCTGGGTGGAAGTAACGGATGCCAAGGGTGAAGTCTGCCATCATCTCCAGGTGCTTCCTGCCCAGGGACACCTACGGTTGAGTGATCCCGAAGGCTTTCTATTCTCGAATACGGTGCTGGCAGCCCTATTTGCAACCTGGGAGGCCACGGATTAGGCTCTTTACCCTCACGTAAAAGTTGACAACGTACTCAGGGAGTTAAGAGCGGTAGACTGGCAGTGTAAAGTTGAAACAGCTCCCCTGACCGGGGAGAGAGTCCACCCAGATCTGACCGTAATGTGCCCGCACAATTCGTTGACAAAGAGAAAGACCAATTCCATAGCCTGATTGGGCTTCATCCCGTTCTAGCCGGAAGTGATCTTCAAAAATATGGAGCTGATTTTCCTCCGGAATGCCTGGGCCATTGTCACAAATACTCACCTGTACTTTCTGAGAGGTGCGGTGCAGAATTGCCAACTGAATCAACCCAGACTCGGGGGTGTATTTGATGGCATTGTCGAGCAAGTTAATCAGTACCTGGCGAACTCGTTCCAGATCGGCATACACTCGCGGTAAGTCACTGGGGATATCGGTTTCAAGGTGCTGGCGCTTGGCAACAACCTGGGGGAACACATAATCGACAACTTCTTGGCAGAGACTGCCCAGCTCTAACTCTAGGGGCTGGAGACTGAGTTTAGCACTCCTGTCACGGGCACCATGGAGAATATTGGTGATCATACGGTCAATTGCCCGAGTCTGAGTCCGACCATGCTTGAGTAACTGAGCCGTCATTTCTGGAGTCAGTCGAGAATGACTGCCATCTTTGGGGTTTAAGCTTAGCTCTAAGGTTTCTAGGGCGATCGCGGCGGCGGTTAAGGGGTTGCGAAGATCGTGAGCCAACATGGCAATGATGCGATCTTTGAACTTTAGCTGCTCCTTCAGTTCCTCTTTTTCTTGTTTGAGGCAAAAAATTTCATCCGAGAGTTGGATTAGCTCCGCCGAGCGAGACATGGAGTGGGTCGCCGATGGGTGAGGGGAGGGGGTTGAGGGAGAATCCGATACCGAGGGTACTCCTGGGGTCAAGCCTTCCGCCAGGAAAGGGGCGATCGCCCCCTCTGCCCCTAGCGGTTGGGTCTCCAACCTTGTCAAATAATCAGCAACCGACTGTTGCCAGCGAGACCAAAAGTTCTCGACCTGAGCCACAATATTGCTGCCTGCGAGGGTATGCCGAGGCTCGGGGTGAATTTTAATCAGAGCTGGAGAAGCAACCAACTTAAATTGTTCAGCGAGGTAGGGCTGTTCCCCCACATCCACGACCTGTAAATCAAAGTTATACTGTGTCTCCAGTTCTTTGAGATAATTGCGGATCTGCCGAATGTGTTGGGCGGAACTGGGCCGCCGATCTACAAACAATAACAGTTGTAGCGGGGCCTCAGAGGGGATAGATCTGTCAGCAGGTACCTGCATGCAACCACTCTCTGGTTCTACTACGAAGGATTAGAGGAGATTAGTTAATGATATCTATTAAGATTACCTTGTTCTCAGAGTTCCCATGCCATCAATATCCCATGACAGGGAGCCTGGGCACAGCAGAATCTTCAATCATCGATTAAAAATCCTGTGTGGATACAATCAGGTAAACTTATAGTCTGCAACAAACTGGCTCTGTGGAGGGTAAATTATGACCCAGCGCCCTATTATTTTAGGCATCGTTGGCGATAGCGCCGCTGGCAAAACAACGTTAACCCGTGGGATTGCCCAAGTGCTTGGGGAAGAAAACGTCACGGTGATCTGTACCGATGACTACCACCGCTACGATCGCCAACAGCGAACAGCAATGGGAATTACAGCTCTGCATCCAGACTGTAATTATCTAGATATCATGCAACAGCATCTATCCCTCTTGAGAACAGGGCAACCAATCCTGAAGCCAGTTTACAGCCATAAGACCGGCTCCTTCGAGCCACCGCAATACATTCAACCCAGTAAAATCGTTATCATTGAGGGCTTACTGGGCTATTCCACGCGCGGGGCACGGGATTGCTACGATGTCAAAGTCTATCTGGCTCCGCCAGAGGAGTTACGCTATCAGTGGAAGGTGAAGCGGGATACCCTCAAGCGTGGCTATACCTCGGAGCAAGTTCTAGCTGAGTTAGAGAAGCGAGAACCGGATTCTGAAAACTACATTCGTCCCCAACGTCGCTGGGCCGATCTAGTGGTCAGTTTCTATCCTCCAAATCTGGATGCCGAACAAAATAATACCCACTTAAATGTGCGGTTAGTCCTACGTCCTACCCTGCCTCACCCCGATTTACTCCCCTTGGTGGATCAGATTTCCGAGGCCGGGGCAGCGATTCGATTGGGTCTGGATCGGGATATGGGGAAACCCGTGGATGTGCTGGAAATTGACGGTCATGCCACCAGTGAGCAGGTGAGTCATCTCGAGAGACTTATTTGTGGTGACATGCCCAACCTCAAGACCGTGTGTAGTCGGGAAAGTAACCCGGAGATTGGCAAACTCATCGGCACAACGGGTGAAACCCTGCAAAGTTACCCCCTAGCTCTGACGCAGCTGTTACTGGTGTATCACATTCTTAAGGCCACTCAACCCCATCCCTAGCCTATGTCTCAAACCCTTGTGGTCAAAATTGGGACATCCAGCTTGACCCAGCCAGACACCCATTATCTGGCCCTCTCTACCATTGCTAGCCTGATCGAAACCCTCTGCCATCTGCGGCAACAGGGTCATCGGGTGGTGTTGGTGTCCTCAGGCGCTGTGGGGGTGGGGTGTGCCCGCTTGGGGTTAACGGAACGGCCCCGCACCCTGGCCCAAAAACAGGCGATCGCAGCGGTAGGTCAGGGACGGCTGATCCGAGTCTATGACGACTTGTTTACTTCCCTGCAACAACCCATCGCCCAGGTACTCCTGACTCGGGGGGATCTAGTCGAACGCAGTCGGTACCTAAATGTGCATCGAACCTTTCAGGAATTGCTGCATTTAGGGATCATTCCGATTGTGAATGAGAATGACACCGTCGCCGTCGAGGAACTCCGATTCGGCGATAACGATACCTTGTCTGCTCTGGTGGCTGGACTGGTAGAAGCAGATTGGTTATTTCTACTCACCGATGTGGATCGACTCTATTCCGCCGATCCCCGCAGTTGCCCCGATGCCCAACCCATCCACTTGGTCAGCCGGATGGAACAACTAACGGAGATGCAAGTTCAGGCGGCAGGCCGAGGTTCCCAGTGGGGAACCGGGGGGTATGGCAACCAAAATCACTGCTGCCCAAATCGCCACCGATGCCGGAGTGCGCACGGTGATTACCGAAGGGCGATTTCCCGGAAATATTGCCAAGATCCTTGAGGGAGATGCGATTGGTACTCACTTCGAGCCCCAACCACGACCCTTTAATGCCCGCCAACGCTGGATTGCCCACGGATTGATCCCATCTGGGAAACTCTACTTAGATGCCGGTGCAGTTGCGGCGGTAAAACAGGGCGGGAAGTCTTTACTCGCCGCTGGGATTACTAACATCGAAGGGGACTTTCAAAGCCAGGAAGCCGTAATGTTATGCGATCCCGAGGGAGAAGAAGTTGCTAGAGGACTGGTCAATTACGGCAGTTTTGAACTCCAGAGAATCCGGGGTCATCATTCCGATGAAATTCCCCAAATTCTTGGCTATGAGGGGGTAGAGACAATTGTCCATCGGGATAATCTGGTGCTGTCCTGAGGGTTTAGCCCCTTATCTCGAAGGTCAGAGCTGGGGGTGTCCTATTGATTGGGACTGAAAGAGCGATCAAAGTGAATTGACCCTGCCATCCACACGCATTAATTCAGAAGTCAGAAGCAAGTTCACGACTGGCTGCTGTAAGTTTGAGAGTGGCTCTCATGACTACTCTCCCGTCCTCCCAGTTAAGCTTGGCAAGGAATTCAGGATGTCGAACTGGAAAATACGTTGGTGGCGTGATGTCCGCTTCTGGCGCTGGGCGGCTCAACTTCTCGCAGTGCTGCTCTTGGTGCTCACTGTCCTGATGCTGGGGAGCAACCTCAACCGCAATCTTCAGCAGTTGGGGCTGCAACTGGGATTTGGTTTTCTCAACTCCCAGGCTGGTTTTGCCATTGGTGAATCCGCCATTCCCTACGAACCGTCTGATCCCTATCGTTACGCCCTGGCGGTTGGCCTTCTCAACTCCCTAAAAATTATGGTGGCTGGGATTGTCTTGGCTACCATGGTCGGAGTAACCGTCGGGATTGCCCGTCTCTCGGATAACTGGTTGGTGCGACAACTGGCGCTGGTTTATGTGGAAGTGCTTCGTAATACCCCCCTGCTGTTGCAATTGTTCTTCTGGTATTTCGTTGTCTTCCTGGAACTACCGCCTGTGCAGCAGCAACTTTCCCTTGTGGGATTGGTACAGCTGAACAATCGGGGGATATTTTTACCGGGGAATATCCACCTGTCCCCCGAGTTCTCGGCACTATTGTTGGGGTTAACCTTTTACACTGGATCATTTATTGCTGAAATCGTCCGTGGGGCAATTCAGTCCGTTCCCCTCGGACAGTGGGAAGCTGCTCGTGCCTTGGGATTAAAACCAACCCTGATCATGCGTCTGGTAATTTTTCCCCAGGCATTGCAGGTGATGATTCCCCCCCTGACCAGTCAATATCTGAATCTGATCAAGAATTCTAGCTTGGCGATCGCTGTTGGCTATCCAGATGTCTATGCGGTAGCATCAACAACCTTCAACCAGACGGGACGGGCGGTGGAAGTAATGTTATTACTCTTAGCCACCTACCTGGTCATGAGCCTCAGCATTTCTGGGGTCATGAACCGTTGGAATCACTTGCTGCTGCATCGGAGCAGCCGTTAACCGATGAGGAAGAACGATTGCGCCTCATGAATAATGCAGGCTAGAACGCGAAGCCACTGAGACAGCTACAGAAACCACTGTTGGAGATGCTCCCTACCTATGATTTTCCAGGAACTGAGGGTTGAGAATATCCCCGCATTGCCACTGCGGGAGCAGATTCCCTTGGGGGATTGTAAAGGGTATCTGCCTATGAAAGTTTAAGAGCTGTGAACCCGTTGTTTCAACTTTATGTTGGCGTTGTTTCAGAGTTCTTCCGATAATGGGAATTCAAAATGTAAAGACTGATCAGCAGGATCCACAGGGGAAAGAACAGAAAGACCCACCCGACGCGATCGATCTGACTGATTCTGAAAATCATGATAGCAGCCAGTAGATACCCCAACAGGGCCATCCAGCGAGGGATAACTTTAGTCCGTATGAACAGGCTGCTGGTTGAAATCATAAATACCCCAGCCATTTTAATCGCGTAGACATACATCAGATTCCGGGAGAAAGTCCAACCCATGTCGTAAACGCTGGATGAGAGGAGGCGATCGGGTTCGGATCCAGACAGGAGGATGATCGTACTTGTTAATGCGGAGGCAACGAACAACATGGCGAGGAATAGCAGCCCACTGCCGAAAAATACCGTGGAAAAGAATTGGTCTTCACTTTCTCCCAGGTGATCCCGCACAACACCCATAAACCAAAGGAAGGCAATTCCGGCGAAGGGGACTAGATTAAACGCTAAAAGCAGGTTATTTGTGTTCGTCGCTAGCCATGCAATGTTAGCCTGAGGATTTTCAGGCACAGAAATCAGCAGCAACACTAACGCGATGATGAGCAAAATCGCAAAGATAATACCTGCGATCGCTGCAGCTTTTGGAGCTCTCAACCGGGTGTAGATTTTTAATCGTTGTTGCACCATAGCCGCTTCTCAGGTAGATGGACTCATATGAACTATGCCCGACTCGGCTAGGCCTGAAGCCGGGGTTTCTGTTGCTCCACCAGGGACAGTTGCCGAAAGCCTCGACAGCTTGTCGCCGCAGTGCCAGCGGTACAGCCTCTTTCTCCACGATTGAGGACGCTGGTTCCTAACCCCCATGACAGCATGACCTTAGCAGCAGCTACATCCCTGTCATCGGTGTAGCCACATTTTGCACAATGATGCTCTCTTTGGTCAGTTGTTTCAATTCCTGTAAGGGTTTGGGGGGGGTGAGGCTGTACGTTTACGGTTCCTCGGAAAATGAGGCAAAAGTTTCAATCCCTGTAAGGATTTGAAGGGGGTTTGAAGCTCAACTCGGGGCACCCACTCAAATATTTTGTGTAGTTTCAATTCCTGTAAGGGTTTTTGGGGGGTTGAGGCCCGCGAATTCCTGAAACATAACATGTATTTGGTTTTCAAGGTGCAACTGCGTGGAACGAAAACTCAATTAATGTCAGGGAAACTGTTGTTAAATCAGTGATTCCGGCCAGTATCGACTGATTCTGGAAAAAACCAGCTCTCCATCCACACACTAAACAAAAAAACCTTCCTCATCTCGGTGCATTGCTCCACCAATGCGCTCAACTTTATTCTGGCAGCAACTGCAGATGAAAAAGAGACAAATACTATTTTGATCGGGATTAATCAGCTTACTCAATCTTGCCTGTAGTCTGGCATATTGAGTCGTGCTCAGGTCACACTCACACTCACTGTACTGAATCCATTGGCCCAGAAGTGTTGAATCTTGAAGGTAAAACTTTACCCTTCGGACTTTGCAGGGCTTTTAAAGCCCTACTCATTGAGAGTAGACGCATTAAGCGGCTTGATTGATACCTAAAGTGAAACACATGATCTACAAAAGCGACCCGATTTCTTAGCTTTAAGCTCACGTTCAACATTTCTGCCATTGGCCATAAGACTTCAATACTTTGTGGATTTTATTGCGGCGCTTAACTTCTGGAATATCGTAGGAGATAACAACATACATAACGCCTCTACTTCAACATCAGGGGGGATACTTCTCGGTTTCACCCATCAAATATATAGCCAACAGCCGCGCCTGAATTTCAAACGCTTTCTGAAAGGTACATTGAGTCTGGAGAACTGAATACCTGAACTTGGATTGCTTCTTCTGCTCATACAGCCGTAGGAAGATGCGCAACCCTTCCCCCGTTAGGGATACAGCTTTACTCATAGGCTCTGAAGTAAAGTCTTTTGGGGAGAGGGTTCGACGATTAATCCCACTGAGGACAACAGCATCTACCACCATAACAAACATCGATTCCGAGTAATACCTGCAAGTCCTTTTCTGTATTAAGATAGATTTCATGAGCACAGATCGCAAACAGCAGCGCTCAAGGAATGGGCTGTTTCACTGATATTCACTGTTTCCTAGTCGTCTCAATTGTTCGGCTTTCAGTTTTAACAGACCGATGCAGTTTTTCAGGGTTTGACGTTTGCCTTTTTGAGTTCCCGTGGTTGTTTCAACAAAAAAGCTCCAACCCTTGGACTCACTTCGGTCAACATGTGCTCCCGGACAGCTTGTTCGATACTATCGAGATCCTTCAGCTTACCATCTCGCGTATTTCGGCATAGTATTTCTGCGATCTCTTGCACTCATGATTGCAGTCATTGTCTCTCTTCTCCTTCCAGCATACCCTTCTCTTCGAACTGATTCTTAAGCATACGCCCTGACCATATTGATATCGCTGAACGTTACCTTTCTTCCAAAGTGGGATATTCCTCGACCATACCAAGTTACGAGTCCAGCCTGGTGCGTATCAATCTCATACAAGGAAAAAATGATGAATTTGGATTCCACATTTTGGAGCTTGACTACGGAGCAAGTGCTGCAGCAGACTGATTCTACAGCTTCAGGATTAAGTCGTGACGACGCGAAACAACGGTTGACCGTTTACGGTTCAAATAGCCTCAAACAAAAACATAAACTGAGTCCATTGATCCTGTTAGTTAATCAATTCAAAAGTCCGATCATTTTAATTCTAATTTTTGCTGCAGTGCTATCGATCTATCTTCAAGATGCTGCAGATGCGATGATCATTCTCACGATAGTTTTCATCAGTGGAATATTAGGATTTTGGCAAGAGCAGGGTGCTAGCAATGCCGTTGAAAAATTATTAGCTTTGGTTCAAGTTAAAGCAACTGTTTTAAGGGATGATCTTCCACAGAAAATCCCCAACGATGAAGTAGTCTATGGAGACATTGTTTTACTTTCTGCAGGCAAAAATATTCCAGGTGACTGTCTTGTTTTAGAGTCAAATGATCTTTCTGTAGGAGAAGCAGCACTAACTGGTGAAACCTATCCAGTTGACAAATTTTGTGGTGTATTACCTGTTGAAACTGATCTCAGCAAGCGCACAAATTCTCTCTATATGGGTACCAATGTTATCAGTGGAACAGCGAAGGCAGTGGTTGTTAATATTGGAAAAACAACAGAATTTGGTAAAGTATCAGAACGACTAAAACTCAGACCTCCTGAAACTGAATTTGAAAGAGGACTCAACAGGTTTGGCTACTTCCTCATGGAAGTAACGTTAATTTTGGTCGTTCTAATTTTTGTGGCAAATGTCTACCTCCATCGCCCTGTGCTGGAATCCTTTCTGTTTTCTCTAGCGTTGGCGGTTGGTTTGACTCCACAGTTACTTCCGGCGATCGTTAGCGTGAACCTGGCTAGGGGTGCCAAGCGAATGGCGAAAAAGCTGGTGATCGTAAAACATTTACCCGCGATCGAAAATTTTGGCAGTATGAATGTGTTTTGCACTGATAAAACAGGAACGCTAACTGAAGGAGAGGTGAAAATTCACTCTGCGGTTGATGTGGAGGGGAGAGAAAGCGATCGCGTTCTTCTCTATGCCTATTTAAATGCCGTATCTGAGTCAGGTTATGCCAATCCGATTGATACAGCCATTCGTGAGCATAGAAAATTCGATATTTCTGGCTATCAAAAGCGAGATGAAGTGCCCTATGACTTTAATCGTAAGCGTCTAAGTATCCTGTTCGATGAAGCTGAAAATGTGGTCCTGGGGTCTTCCAAAGTAGAGAATTTGTCTCAGATTGAGAGTTCCCATATCATTATCACAAAGGGTGCTCTGAAAAATATTCTGGATGTTTGCTCAACCGTTGAGACTGCTGATGGCAAAATTATCGACATTTCCGACCAGCGACTAAAGCTTCACCAACAGGCTGATGACTTGGGCAGCAATGGATTTAGAGCCTTGGGTGTGGCTTATCGAGATTTCAATCAGAATTCCTTCACCAAAAATGATGAAACGAACATGACATTTTTGGGCTATCTCGCGCTCTTTGATCCACCCAAGGCTGGTATAGCTGACACCCTCAAAGAGTTACGACTGCTGGGAGTTACCCCGAAAATGATTACAGGAGACAGCAAGGCAGTTGCAATTAGTATCATTCAACAAGTAGGACTGCCTGATCAAATGATTTTGACGGGATCCGAACTCGGGAAACTCAGTGATGAGGCCTTAATGCAGCGAGTTCAGTCAACAAATGTCTTTGCCGAGATAGAGCCAAACCAAAAAGAACGGATCATCATCGCCCTCAAAAAGGCAGGTAATGTCGTTGGCTATCTGGGTGACGGTATTAATGATGCCTCTGCCCTTCATGCTGCAGATGTAGGGATCTCCGTCGAGAGTGCAGTTGACGTCGCCAAGGAAGCCGCTGACATTGTGTTGATGGAAAAAGATTTGAATGTCCTCGTGGTTGGCGTAAAGGAAGGGAGGGTGACATTTGCCAATACATTAAAGTATGTTTTTATGGCAACTAGCGCCAATTTTGGCAATATGTTTAGCATGGCAGGAATTTCTCTGTTTTTACCCTTCTTGCCCCTGCTACCCAGTCAGATTTTGCTTACAAATCTACTCACGGATTTCCCGGAATTGACGATCTCGACTGATCGGGTAGACAGAGATCAGGTCAGCCAACCTCACCGTTGGAATATGCAATTTATCCGTAGATTTATGATCGTTTTTGGCTTACTCAGTTCAGTGTTCGATTACCTGACTTTTACTGCCTTGCTGTTTTTATTACATGCTGATCCGACTCAATTTAGAACTGGATGGTTTATGGAATCGGTGATATCTGCATCTATGGTTGTGCTAGTGATTCGGACACAGCAAGCAATTTTTCACAGTAAACCGAGTCGTGCATTATTCTCAACGACGATCGCGATCTCTATTGTCACGCTCTTAATACCCTATACCCCCCTTGCAGGTCTACTGGGGTTTCATGCCTTGCCGATTGAATTTATTTTATTGTTGGCAGCCATAGTAGGTCTTTACATTTTCTGTGCTGAGAATGTTAAGCGAATTTTTTACAGCCACGTAAAATTCTAGTTGGCAAAAATAGCTCTAGAGCCAGAAAGTAGCAAACGTTCCAAGAGTGGCCCAATCATTGAGCTACCCTCTATGGCCCACAAGACTAAAGCCTAGGCAGTTCGTTATAATTAAAAGGCATAAAGAGCATTGGGGTCAAATCCCTTAAATACAGGTAAATTTTGCCTACTGTGCCCTATCGTATCTTTAAATTACTTTTGCTTGGCTAGCTAGAGATCCGTCAAGATTTTTTTGATGGATTTATAACCCTCAAAAAGCAACCTCCATGAATGCTCCTTATGTTGTAACGTATCCAAACCTCATGGAACCATGCCTGAATCCCAAGCAGCATAAGAATTTCTTTAGAAAATCAATCTCGATCAGCTTATCCATGCACTAAAAGCTGACTAGATGCTCCTGCGGCACCTTCCGAGGTGAGATATAGCAGAGGCCTTTCTATGCAAGGATTTTAGACATGTCATTGCGCTTCGCTCGACTGAGAATTGCTGTATATTTAAGAGCCTGATTCGATATGGCACAATCAATTATAAATTATGCTGTTGGTACGCTTGTTGCCCTATTCCCGATCGCGAATCCCATTGGAGTTATCCCTATTTTCTATAGCTTGACAGACAAGGATAGCCGCTGTGAACGTAGACAAACAGCTCAACGAACTACTCTGAATGTTGTTTTAATTCTGACAATATTCTTAATTGGGGGACGCGCGGTTCTAGAGTTTTTTGGTATCTCGTTAAATGTGTTAAGAATTGCTGGTGGCCTGCTGGTCGCTCATACGGGTTGGGAGATGCTTACCAGCCGAAAACGGCTAACGGACTCAGAGCAGCAGTCCGCGGTTGAGAAGGAAGATATATCGTTTACCCCCATGGCAACTCCTTTAATTGCCGGCCCTGGTGCGATTGGAGTCGTGATTGGGTTGGCAACGGGCATGACCCAATGGAGTGATTATCTTGGTTACTTGATTGGGATTGTGCTATTTGGTGGTTTGCTGTATGGCTGTCTCGTGCTGGGAGAGTCACTGCTTTCAATTCTCGGTCTCAATGGTTTTGGGGCTATAAATCGAGTTTTTGGATTCTTTATTTTAGCGATCGCGGTTCAACTTATAACCGATGGGATGATGTCACTTTTTCAATCCGCAGCACCCAATTTATTCAAATAACGGCCCCATCGCTGAGCTGGGCATAATGGCGTTGCCCACGAGATGAACGTATTTGTCTGTCTTCTCCTTCTCATCACTATTTTAGTTTATATTAATTAAATTATGAAGTCATTGATAATCAAATTGCACCTTAATTACAACATTTCTTTGTTATAGTGTATTTGGTTATATGCCAATTCAAACTCAATCTTCCTGGTAATTCTCATCTTGAATTGTCCGCACTAAATATCAGGAATTTCTGTGCCTTTTACACCCGATCGTCTGAACAACAGTATACGGGGTCTAGCCTTTTGAAGTGACTGAAATTAGATATTTTCTGAGAATTGGTGCTAAATTTCAAGAAAATGGATATGCTTCGCCATTATGGGAACCTCGAGTTCAGGGAAATCGAAACTGATGAATCTGAAATTCTATTGATCACCCATGATGCGATGTTAGCACGTCAGACAAA